>NZ_JBMOWO010000087.1:0-32731 GCF_049310525.1 Pseudomonas sp. GZD-222 | reverse complement strand
AAGCCCGGTGGGGGGAGACCCCTCCCCCCCACGGGGTGTGGGGGCGGTCCCCCCCCCCGCGATGCTTTCAGCCTGCCTTCACCGTCCGCGGCGCCTTCCCCGACTTCATCTGCTCCAGCAACGGCGTGCACTGGTTCGGCACATCGCCCCCGGGAGCCACCAACGCCAACAAGCCCGCTGCCGGGCCGATCACCACGCCCAACGCAACCATTCCCGCACCACGCAAGGCCAGCGGCACCGCCTGCACCCCGGCGCTTGGCTTGGCAAACGGCCCGCGCACATACAACGGCGAACGCAGCGAGAACAACCGCACACCCTTGGACTCCGGATTGATCTTCAAGTCCAGCTGCTCGCTGGCAAAATTGGCGGTGCCATTGATGTGGATGATCGCGTTTTCCGTGTCGAAGACGAACAACCGGGTGGTCGCCAAGCCGTCCTTGATACCGAAATCGGCAGCGGCGCAGTTGATCTTCACTTCCTTGTCACCAAACAACTGGCCGACGACATAGTTACCGACGTTAAGCCCGGCAATTTCCATCAAGCCACGGCTGATAGCGCCATCGTTGATCAGCATTTTCAGATCACCGTTGGACGTTGCCAGCAACTTGGCCACCGAGTTGCCCCGGCCACTGAGATCCGCATCGCCATTGAGTTGCCCGAAGCTGGTCTTCATCGGCTCGAAGGTCGGGAACAACTGCTTGAGCTTGAAGCCTCGGGCACTGAGCTTCGCTCGTCCCTGCAGAGGTACCGTGCGCCCATCCAGGCGGATCTGTGCATCGAGTTTGCCGCCCGCCACGCCAAAACGCAGCGGCTCCAGACGCAGCACACCATCGTCGAGCACGAAGTGACTGGAAAGATCGGTAAACGGCAGTTCCTCGCTGTGCACGATGCGTTTGCCGCTGAAAGTCACGTCGGCGTCCATGGTCCGCCAGCGCTCGGTACGAAACTCCTCCACCGGCAACACCTTGCCCGCCGGCTGCTTGCTCGCCCCGCCACGGGCCTTCTGTTCGGCATTGGAGTCGGCGCCGATCAGCGGCGCGAGGTCCTTGAACAGCAACTGATTGGACACCAGGCTGCCGCTGAGTTTAGGCCGCGGCTGCCGGGAGACGAAGGTCAGGTCGCCATGGATATCGCTGTCGCCGATCTTGCCGTTGAAGCCTTCGTAGCGGAACATCGCGCCGCCCGGTTCGTGCAGCTTGGCAACCAGATGACCGTCGGTGGAATAAGGTGGCGAGTCCGGCAGGGTCACGCCGGTCAGCGGATAGAGATTGCCCAGGCTCTTGCCCGACAGGCGCAGACGCAGGTCCAGGGCCCCCAGGTTGCGCGGGTCGGTCAGGGTGCCAGCCAGGGCGATACGGGTATCGGCAATCTGCATGTCGGCCTGCAGCGGAAATGGCTGACTGGCATCCTGCAGCGCCAGCAAGCCACCGATCTTGCCGTCGCCAGTCAACGCCTGGCCCTTGTAGCGGCCTTTGACCTTGAAGCCAAAGGCATAGTCCTGAGCCCCACCGGCCTTTTGCGCCGAGGCCTTGCCGACGATGTCGCTGAAGGGCACAGGTTTTCCCAATGGATCGATCAGCACATCCACGCTGGTTTTCAGGGTCTGGTCATCCAGGCTCACCTGGCCTTTGTCGAAACCAATAGCGCCAATGTCCAGCACCCAGGGTGAAGGTTCAGCCTGCTCATCCTTGGGGCCAAAGTCGAAGGTCCAGTTGGCCCGGCCATCGGCCAGGCGCTTCAGGCTGGCGGTAGGCTGGTTCAGGTCGATACGCGGGATGACGATCTGCTGGAACAGCAATGGCAAAGGCGACAGGCGAAACTCAACACGCTTGAGGCTCACCATCTGTGGCTCCTTGAGCCAGTCCGGGTTACCCAGGGTCAGGTCTTCGGCGATAAACCGCGGCCACGGAATCCAGGCGCGCCAGCCCCCCTGCTCCGGCTCGCGCTGCCAGCGCACGGCGAGGTTGCCGTTGATGGCGAAAGGACGGTGCAGCGCCTCGGAGACCTTGGCATTGAGGGTCGGTTTGACCCGGTTCCAATCGAACGTCGCAATGACGATTACCAGGAGTGTGAGGACCAGCAGCAAGCTGGTGAGGGTCCAGGTGAGGATTCTGGCGGGACGCGTCATTGCATGATTCTCCTGACGACCACAAGGCTCGAGTGGGCGTTTTGATGGCACTTAACTATCCGACTGACGAAAACCCGAGGGGTTTAAATTGACGATGAAAAAACCGGAATCTTTTCGGCTTTCCCATCAATACACGCAGATATCGACCTCGGATCTTGAGCCTTAAACGACTCCTGCACCCCTGTAAACATTGACTTAGAGCCCTGACCGCCAAGCATCAATTCCGTTGATTGTTACCATTATCTTTATGAACTTTTATCTCGCGCCCCCAAGCGTAGCATTGGCTCCGTACCCACTTTCCAGCCCCACCACGGAGCACC
Organism: Pseudomonas sp. GZD-222; assembly: GCF_049310525.1. Classification (NCBI taxonomy): domain Bacteria; kingdom Pseudomonadati; phylum Pseudomonadota; class Gammaproteobacteria; order Pseudomonadales; family Pseudomonadaceae; genus Pseudomonas; species Pseudomonas sp. GZD-222. The sequence goes on along the minus strand of NZ_JBMOWO010000087.1, from coordinate 30,283 downwards.
GAACAATGAAACGCCAATTACTGCTGAGTCTGTCCCTGTCCATCCTGGCCGCCAATGCCTTCGCCGTTCCAGCCGGCGAACAAAGCCTGACCGCCGAATCCCGCTCCAGCTCTGCGGTGATCTCGCAACCGCTGAACACCCTGGCCGAAGGTGGCTCGGATCGCCTGCAAGAACGCAATCGCGTCGCCGAAGGTGGTTCTGATCGTCTGCTGGAGCGCAACAACCGCGTAGCCGAAGGCGGTTCTGACCGTCTGCTGGAACGCACCAACCGCGTCGCCGAAGGCGGTTCCGATCGTCTGCTGGAACGCACCAACCGTGTAGCCGAAGGCGGTTCTGACCGTCTGCTGGAGCGTAACAACCGCGTAGCCGAAGGCGGTTCTGATCGTCTGAAAGAACGCTATCAGGTTGCCGAAGGTGGTTCTGACCGTCTGATCGAAAAGAACCAACGCGTGAGCTAAGCCTATGCCAGACAATAAGAGATCCCAGCCTTGCAACGGTTCCCCTCCAAGCCCGGTCAATTGACCGGGCTTTGTTTTTCCAGACGCAGCCTATTAGAGTGCAGGGCTGATTCACTGCCAGCCGATACTCGCCATGCTGCCGCGCGCCGAACAAAAGCAACAGACCCGCCAAGCCCTGATGGATGCCGCCCGCCACCTGATGGAAAGTGGCCGTGGCTTCGGCAGTATCAGCCTGCGCGAAGTAAGCAAATGCGCAGGCATCGTGCCTACGGGTTTCTACCGCCATTTTTCCGATATGGACCAGCTCGGCCTGGCCCTGGTCAATGAAGTCGGCGAGACCTTTCGCCAGACCATTCGCCTGGTTCGCCACAATGAACTCGAACTTGGCGGTATTACCGACGCCTCGGTGCGCATCTTCCTCGACGTCGTCGCAGCCAATCGGGCGCAGTTCCTGTTCCTGGCCCGCGAGCAGTACGGTGGCTCGCAGCCCGTTCGCATGGCGATTGCCACTCTGCGCCAAGGCATCAGTTCGGACCTGGCCACTGACCTTGAACACATGCCGCGCTGGCAACACCTGGATAACGCAGCGCTCTCGGTGATCGCCGACCTGGTGGTGAAAACCGTGTTCGCCACCCTGCCGGAACTGATCGACGAACCCGCAGTGGACGCCGGACAAACACTGAGCGCCCAGGACAAGATCACCCAGCAATTGCGCTTTATCTTCGTCGGCGCCAAGCATTGGCAGGGGCTCAGTACCCTGTAGGCGCGCCGTTTCCTGCTACCATGCGCGCAAACGCACCGATCGCGACGAATCTTCTCCATGCCCGACCTCCGTACCGCCCAGCCTGAACTGCCTGCCCTGCTTGAACAGGTGCACAAGCACTTTACCCAGCGCATCGTGCCGCTCTGGCAAGGCCCGGGCTGGAATGCAGAAATGGCCCTGCCTTTCGAAGCACTCGACCCACAGCACCAGCCGCTGCCGGTACAACGCTACCGGGCCATGGCCTGTGCCCGTCAGCTGTACCTGTTCAGCAGCCGTATCGAGCAACCGGGGGCCCGTGAACGCGCCGCCGCGCTGTTCCGCTCGCTGCAGCGGCATTTCCACGATGCCGAACATGGTGGCTGGTTCTACAGTATCGATGCCCAGGGCAAACCGCTGGATCGGCGCAAGGATCTCTACACCCACGCGTTCATCATTTTTGCCTGCGCCCACTACTGGGGGCAGGTTCGCGAGCAACTGGTCGAGTCCACTCTCAATGCGGCCCTGAGCGTGGTCGCCGAACGCTTTGGCCGGGATGACGGTTTGTATGAAGCCAGCCTCGGTGAGGACTGGTCGGATCTGGGTAGCGGTCCTTTGCAGAATCCGTTGATGCACCTGGCGGAAGCATTTCTCGCGACGCTGGCAGTGCGCGACGATGAACAGGTGCAAAGCGCCCTGCTGGCGCTGGCTGATGCCATGCAGCAGCACTTCATCGACCCCGAACACGGGGTGATGCTGGAGAAGCCGCGCGGTACTGTGGATAACTGGTTCGAACCGGGTCACCAGTTCGAATGGTTCTACTTGCTTGAGTCCTCCCCTCTGCTGCGTGGCAGCGAACTGCACGCTTCCCTCAACCGCGCGTTCACCTACGCCGAACAACACGGGGTGAAGGATACCGCCGCATTGGCCATGCTCAGTGCCGACGGCCAGGTCCGCGATGCCACCCAGCGCATCTGGGCCCAGGCTGAGTATCTGCGCGCCCTGGCCCTGCGTCCGGACAGCGCCGCCAAGGTCATCACCCAGCTAAAGGCGCTGCAGCAGCACTTCCTGCATGCCGGTGGCTGGTACGAATGCCGTGACGCCAAGGGCGTGGTCAGCCGCAGCGATATGCCGTCGACCACGCCTTATCATCTGGCGACCTGCCTGGAAGGGCTGCAGAAGCAATCGCGGGGCAAGCCCGCTCCCACAGAGTAAAACCTGGTGGGAGCGGGCTTGCCCCGCGAAATAACATTCAAGCCTTGCCGGAACGGTCAATCGAGAACCCGGCCCAGGCCTGGCTCACCGGCATCAGCTCCAGGCTGTTGATATTGATATGCGCCGGCTGGTTCATGATCCAGAAGATGGTCTCGGCAATGTCCTGCGGCTGGATCGCTTCGGCACCTGCATAAGTGGCGTCGTAACGCGCCTGGTCGCCACCGAAGCGCACCAGGGAAAACTCGCTTTCGCACAGTCCCGGCTCAATGTTGCTCACGCGCACTCCGGTGCCTTGCAGGTCACAGCGCAGGCTCAAGGAAAACTGCCCGACAAAGGCCTTGGTGCCGCCGTACACATGGCTACCCGGATACGGATAGTTACCCGCCACCGAACCCACGTTGAGAATGGTCGCGCCGCGGCCATGGGCGATCAGCCGTGGCAACAACAGACGGGTGCTGTACATCAGGCCCTTGATGTTGGTGTCGACCATGGTTTCCCAGTCGTCCAGGTCGCACTTGGGGGCCGGGTCGGCGCCCAGCGCCAGACCTGCGTTGTTGATCAGCCCGCGCAGCTTGGCGAACGATGGCGGCAGGTTGGCAACCGCCGCTTCCATGGCCTTGCGGTCACGCACATCGAGCACCAGGCCGTGCACTTCAGTCTGCTTCGACAGCTCTTCACATAGCGCATCCAGGCGCTCCTGACGGCGACCGGTCAGCACCAGCGACCAGCCGGCCTCGGCGAATCGACGGGCACAGGCTTCGCCGAAGCCAGAGGTCGCGCCAGTGATGAATACGGTGGAAGTCATCGGGTACTCCTTGCAAGGTCGAGATCACGGATCAGCAGAATGCCCGCCGATAACCCGGCCAGCAAGCACACATGCACTGTACAAAAAACGATCAAATGCGCCAACACCTTGATCCGTATGGCCTGCAGCAAGCTTTGCTCACCTTATCCACAGGCTCTTGCACAAACAATGGGGGCAACTCCAGGCCCCGTAATCCGGCGCTCACAGCGGCAATCGAGAAGTATTTTCCTTGACCTCAGGCGTGTCGATTGACCTCAGGACAATTCAGGCCATAGCGGTGATATTTCCGATGATGGCTCAAGGCCGTCGGGGACGCTGCTTACAGCGTTCTTTCCAATGCTTGCCCACAGACTTATCCACAGGCTTTACCCTAGGTTTTTGGGTTGGTTGCACTGATTACAAAAGACTTGACAACAGCCGCTGAAAATCTTTCCCGAACACTTGATCAAAAAACAACCATACGACTGAAAGCCTTGTAATTAAAGGCTTACAGCAAGGTGCCACCAAGTTACCCACAGCCGCTTCCACACCAATGGTGGACAACTCAAAACCTCGCAAAAACATCTGCTTGCAGCGACTTTGTGTCGCGCCTCAAAGGAAGTGCTCGTAAGGTTTTCCACAAAGCTGTGGACAAAAAAAAGCCCTGCTGTGCAGGGCCTTTTCGCCAGCTCGAATCAGTGCCCGCCAAGATAGGCGTTACGCACCTCCTCGTTGACCAGCAACTCCTGCCCGGTACCGGTCAGGCGGATCTGGCCGTTGACCATCACATAGGCACGGTCTGAGAGCTTCAGCGCATGGTTGGCATTCTGCTCCACGAGGAAGATGGTCATGCCGGTCTTGGCCAGTTCACGCAAGGTAGCAAAGATCTGCTTGACCACAATCGGCGCCAGCCCCAGTGACGGCTCGTCCAGCAGCAACAACTTGGGCCGGCTCATCAACGCCCGGGCGATGGCCAGCATCTGCTGCTCACCCCCGGACATGGTCATGGCGCGCTGATTGCGCCGTTCCTTGAGCCGCGGGAACAGCTCGAACATACGCTGCATGTCCTCATTGGCAAACTTGTCACCAATGGGGATGGTGCCCATCATCAGGTTTTCTTCCACCGACATGTCCGGGAACACCCGCCGCCCTTCCGGCGACTGGGCAATACCATTGGAGGCGATGTAGTGGGAAGACTTGTGGGTGATGTCGGTGCCGCGATAGACAATCTGCCCGCTCGCCGCCCGCGGCTGACCGAATATCGACATCAGCAGGGTCGACTTGCCGGCGCCGTTGGAGCCGATCAGGCTCACCGTTTCGCCTTCATCAATGTGCATCGATACTTTCTTCAGGGCCTGGATCGGCCCGTAGAACACGTCAATCTCTTTCAGTTCGAGGATCGGTGCACTCATACCAGTTCCTCTTCATCGGCGCCCAGGTAAGCAGCAATTACCGTCGGGTTGTGACGGATATCCTGCGGAGCGCCCTCAGCGATTACGTTGCCGTGGTCGAGCACGACGATATGGTCGGAAATGCTCATCACCATGCCCATGTCATGTTCGATCAACACCACCGTCAGGTCGTGTTCATCGCGCAGCACCCGGATCATTTTGCTCAGGGCTTCGGTTTCCTGCGGGTTCAGACCTGCGGCCGGTTCGTCCAGGCAGATAATCTGTGGCCGCGTACACATGGCCCGGGCGATCTCCAGGCGCCGCTGCTGACCGTAGGACAGCTCACCGGCCAAGCGGTTGGCGCAGTCGACCAGGTCGACTACTTCCAGCCAGTAGAACGCATGATCGAGGGCATCGCTTTCGGCCTTGCGGTAGCCCTTGGTGTTGAGCACGCCGGCCAGCAGGTTGCGGTTGACCCACATGTGCTGGGCCACCAACAGGTTCTCCACCACCGACATTTCCTTGAACAGGCGAATGTTCTGGAAGGTCCGTGCCAACCCTGCGCGGTTGACCAGGTGGGTACCGCCGAACATCTTGTAGTGCAGGCGGCCGATAAAGCGCTTGGGCGAGATGAAATCGCCCAGTTGGAAGCGTTCGCCAAGCAGTTGGATCACATTGGTGCGGGTACCGCGCATGTTCAGTTCGATCTTGCCGCCACTGGCCTTGTAGAAGCCGGTCAGGCAGTTGAACACGGTGGTCTTGCCCGCGCCGTTGGGGCCGATCAGGGCGAAGATGGAGTTGCGCTTGACCTTGAGGCTGACATCGCTGAGCGCCTTGATCCCGCCAAACTGCATCATCAGGTTGTCGACCGAGAGAATCACCTCATCGCTCATGGCGCCACTCCTTTACGCGGAACTACACCGGTACGGCTGATGCGAATCAGGCCGCGCGGTCTCCAGATCATCATCAACACCATGAGCACGCCGAACAGCAGTACCCGGTACTCGGAGAAGCTGCGCAACAGTTCCGGGGCCACGGTCAGGACAAATGCGGCGATCACCACACCGACAGTCGAGCCCATACCTCCGAGCACCACGATCGCCAGGATCAGCGCCGACTCGAAGAAGGTGAACGAGGACGGGTTGACGAAACCCTGATAGCTGGCGAAAAACACCCCGGCAAGGCCCGCGGTGGAAGCACCGAGGGTGAACGCCGAGAGTTTGACCAGTACATGGTTCAGGCCCATCGAGCGGCAGGCGATCTCGTCTTCACGCAGCGCTTCCCAGGCGCGGCCAACCGGCATGCGCGTCAGGCGGTGCTTGATGTACAGCACGGCCAGGACGACGAGGAACAGCACGATGTAGATGAACAGGAATTTCACGTTGGGGTTGTAGTCGATGCCGAAGAACTCGTGGAACGGTATCCCGCCGTCCTTGGCCCGACGCCCGAACTCCAGGCCCATGAAGGTCGGCGACGGCACCGGCATACCGTTCGGGCCACCGGTGAACGACAACCAGTTGTTGAGTATCAGCCGAATGATTTCACCAAAGCCCAGGGTCACGATGGCCAGGTAGTCGCCGTGCATCCGCAGTACCGGGAAACCCAATATGCACCCGGCTAACGCAGCAGCGATGGCCGCCAGTGGCAACACGGTCCAGAAGCCCAGGCCCAGGTACTGGTAGCCCAGCGCCAGGCCATAGGCACCGATGGCATAGAACGCCACGTAGCCAAGGTCAAGCAGGCCGGCCAGGCCCACCACGATGTTCAGGCCCAGTCCCAGCAGCACATAGATCAGCCCGAGGATGACCACGGTCAGTAGGTACTTGTTGGCAAAGAACGGGAACACGATGGCGATCACGATCAACGCCGGAATGATCCAGCGCAGCCGCGACTTGTAGTCCGGCGCCAGCACATGCACGCCGGAGCCGCTGCCCTCGAAGCCTTGCAGGATCGACTGGCCCTTGGGCGTCTGCAGGAACAGGCTGAGGACGAAACGGCCGACCATGACCCCGGCCACCAGCCAGGCGACACGGGTCGGTTCCATATTGAAGCTGTAGCCGTCGAGCACCACGCCGACGATGGGCCCGAATACAATCAGGGAAATCAGCCCGGCGAGAATCGCATCAATCAGGCTGCGCTTGAGATCGAATGAAGTGGATTTGGCAGCAGACATACTTACACCTTCGCCACGAGTGGGCGACCCAGCAGGCCTTGGGGACGGAAGATCAGAATCAGCACCAGCAGGGAGAAACTGAACACGTCTTTGTAGTCGGAGTTGATCAACCCGGAGAACAGCGACTCGGAGATGCCGAGGATGATACCGCCGAGCATGGCGCCCGGCAGCGAGCCGATGCCGCCCAGTACCGCCGCGGTGAAGGCCTTGATGCCGATGATGAAGCCGGCATAGAAGTCGAAGGTGCCGTAGTTCATGGTGATCAGTACGCCGGCCAGAGCGGCCATCACCGCACCGATGACGAACACATAGGAAATCACCCGGTCAGTGTTGATACCGAGGATCGACGCCATCTTGCGATCCTGCTGGGTAGCACGGCACATGCGCCCCAGTTTGGTGAACTTGATGATGTAGGTCAGCGCGGCCATGCCGACGAAAGCGGCAACCAGGATGAAGATCTTGGTGTAGGTCAGCTGAACGAAACCAGTGCCCACTTCCAGGCGCCAGGCGCCTTCGAGCAGGGTCGGTACGCCTTGCTGGCGCGCACCCTGGCTGATCTGCGCGTAGTTCTGCAGGATCAGCGAAATGCCGATGGCACTGATCAAGGGTGCCAGGCGGGTGGAGTTACGCAGGGGTTTGTAGGCAATGCGTTCGATGGTCCAGCCATAAACGCCCGTCACCACGACCGTGAAGATCAGCGTCCCGAGCATCAGCAGCGGGAAGGATTCGATACCGAAGTACGCCAGCAATGCCAGACTGATCGCCGCCAGGTAAGCGGAGATCATATACACCTCGCCGTGCGCGAAGTTGATCATGCCGATAATGCCATAGACCATTGTGTAGCCGATGGCGATCAGACCATAGACAGACCCCAGGGTCAGTCCATTGATCAGTTGCTGCAGAAAAATACCATCCATAACGCAATCTCACGTATTTGAGATTGCACAAGCGCCGACTACGGTGAGCCCCGGATGAAGCGGCCCTCGCAGCGCAGGGTTGTGCAGATCTACGAGAAAAGACAGGTACGGCGCAAAACCGGGTAGCGACCCGGGCACAGGTCCGGGTCGGATACCGTTGTTATTTTTGTTTTTCCAGTTGGTGATACTTGCCGTCCTTGTCCCACTGGTAGACCACGTAGTCGGAGACTTTCAGGTCACCCTTGCTGTCCCAGGTCTTCTCGCCCATCACGGTTTTCACTGGGTTTGCCTTGAGCCACTTGGCGGCATCCTCGCCCTTGTTCGACTTGGCACCGTTGAAGCCTGCGGCCAGGGCCTGAAGCGATGCATAGGCGTACAGGGTGTAGCCCTCAGGTTCATAGCCGGTCTTGCGGAAGGCATCCACCACCGCCTTGCTGTCAGGCAGCAGGCGTGGGTCGGCGCCGAAGGTCATGTACACGCCATCAACATACTGTGCGCCACCGGCAGTGGTGACCAGCTCGTCAGTGACGATGCCGTCATCGGACATGAACTTGACGTCTTTGAGACCCTGCTCACGCATCTGCCGAACCAGCGGACCCGCTTCCGGGTGCAAACCACCGAAGTAGACGACATCAGCGTCAGCGGCGCGGATCTTGGTGACCACAGCGCTGAAGTCCTTCTCACCACGCGTCAGGCCCTCGTACAGCACCGGGGTCACGCCGCGCTTGACCAGTTGTGCCTTGGTCGCATCGGCCAGGCCCTGACCGTAGGTGTCCTTGTCGTGCAGGACTACGACTTTCTTACCCTTGAGCACGTCGACGATGTAGTCGCCGGCGACGATGCCCTGCTGGTCGTCACGCCCGCACATGCGGAACATGGCGCCCAGGCCACGCTCGGTGACTTGTGGGTTGGTCGAACCTGGGGTGATAGCAATGACCCCGGCTTCGTCATAGACCTCTGAAGCAGGAATGGTGTTGGACGAGCAGAAGTGCCCGACCACCCCTGCGACCTTTTCCTGGTCAACCAGGCGGTTGGCTACCGCTACGGCCTGTTTCGGCTCGCAAGCATCGTCACCTGCTACCAGCTTGATCTGCTCGCCGTTGATCCCACCCGCGGCATTGATCGCATCGGCCGCCGCCTGTGCACCTTTCATGTACTGCTCGCCAAACGCTGCGCTTGGGCCGGTCATAGGCCCTGCTACACCGATCTTGATGTCGGCCTGAACATACGAAGAAACACCCAGCGCCGTAGCTACGGCAAGGGCCAGAAAGCCTTTCTTGTAAAACGTCTGCGACATGAGGTGGTGCTCCTTGGAGTTTTTTTGGTTGGCACTACAACTTTCAGCAATTGCTCTGAGCAAGGGCCGTGCCATTGGTTTTTTATTCTGGAAAAACTCGTGAAGAAGTTGCCGGGGCCTGGGCCGCGTCCTTTTTTTACTGGCTGTGCAACCGTCTGCCTCACGGCAAGCGCCACCACCCCCAGCGCAAAAGAGCAACCACCAAGTGCCATCATTGCAACCCCGGCAAGTGTTTACGTGCAACCAGCCTGTAACAGCATGCGTAACCGAACTGCACATCCTTGGTGCGCGACTGCTACAGCGGGCACCATTACAGGCTAGCCGCTGAATGGGGAAAGTGCTGCACCCTGTAGGCTGCTACCGATGTACCCGAGGCAAGCTTGCCCACCTGCGGAAAAAGGCTGGCACAATGGCAAGGTCTGTGCGTCGTTGCTGGCAGTTGATGGCGCGCGCCCTTTACGGAGCCCCTTATGAGCGAGAGCGCCTTCGCCGATCGCATCGTGCAGAACCTGCTCGACACGGATTTCTACAAGTTGAGCATGATGCAGGCCGTGCTGCACAACTACCCCAACGTCGATGTCGAATGGGAGTTCCGCTGCCGCAATGGCGAAGACCTGCGCCCCTATCTGGCGCAGATACGCGAGCAGATCGACGCATTGTGTGAGTTGAGCCTGGCTAATGGCCAACTGGGCTTTCTCGAACAGATCAGTTTTATCAAGCCGGACTTCTTGCGTTTTCTCGGCCTGTTTCGCTTCAACCTGCGCTACCTGCATCTGGGCATCGAAAACGATGAGCTGTACCTGCGCATACGCGGTCCATGGCTGCACGTGATCCTCTTCGAGGTGCCGCTGCTGGCGATCATCAGCGAAGTGCGCAACCGCCATCGCTATCCCCAGGTCAAGCTCAGCGAGGCGCGCGACCAGCTCTACCGCAAGTTCGACTGGCTCAAGGCCCATGCCAGCAGCGATGAGCTGGCTGAATTGCAGGTAGCGGATTTCGGTACCCGCCGACGCTTTTCGTACAAGGTCCAGGAAGAAGTGGTGCGGGTCCTCAAAGAGGATTTCCCGGCGCGCTTCGTCGGCACCAGCAACGTCCACCTGGCACGAAAACTGGATATCAAGCCCTTGGGGACCATGGCTCACGAATGGATCATGGCCCACCAACAACTGGGACCACGCTTGATCGACAGCCAGATTGCCGCCCTGGACTGCTGGGTACGCGAATACCGGGGCTTGCTCGGCATCGCCCTGACCGACTGCATCACCATGGATGCCTTCCTCGGCGATTTCGACCTGTTCTTCGCCAAGCTGTTCGACGGCCTGCGCCATGACTCGGGCGACCCGGTGCGCTGGGCGGAAAAGGCTATCGCCCACTACCGCAAGCTGGGCATCGACCCGATGACCAAGACCCTGGTGTTTTCCGATGGCCTGAACCTGACCAAGTCACTGGAGATCTTCCGTGCCCTGCGCGGGCGGATCAACGTCAGTTTCGGTATCGGCACCAACCTGACCTGTGACATTCCCGGGGTGGCGCCGATGAACATCGTGCTTAAAATGACCGACTGCAATGGCCAGCCCGTCGCCAAGATTTCCGACGAGGCCGCCAAGACCCAATGCCGCGACGAGAACTTCGTCGCCTACCTGCGCCACGTCTTCAAAGTGCCCAAGGAGTAATTCATGCAAGCCGTCCAGCGAGAGATTGCGCAAGCGCTCAAGGTCCAGCCGCCGTTCGCCGACCGCACCGCGCTCGATGTCGAAGTGACCCGGCGCGTGGCGTTCATCAAGCAGTGCCTGAACAACGCCCGGCTGAAAACCCTGGTGCTGGGTATCAGTGGTGGTGTCGATTCGCTGACCGCTGCCTTGCTCGCGCAACGGGCGATCAACGAGTTGCGTAGCGAGACCGGCGACCCGGCCTATCGCTTCATCGCCGTGCGCCTGCCCTACCAGGTTCAACAGGATGAACATGACGCCCAGGCCTGCCTGGAAGTCATCAAGGCTGACGAAGTACACACTGTGGACATCGCCCCGGCCGTTCGCGCCCTGGCCGCCGAGGTCAAGGCACTGGAAGGCGGCGCGCCAGCAATGGTCGACTTCGTGGTGGGCAACACCAAGGCGCGCATGCGCATGGTCGCCCAGTACACCATCGCTGGTGCCCGTCAGGGCCTGGTGATCGGCACCGACCATGCCGCCGAGGCGGTGATGGGCTTCTTTACCAAATTCGGTGACGGTTCCTGCGACCTGGCGCCCTTGAGCGGTCTGGTGAAAAACCAGGTACGGGCAATCGCGCGCAGCTTTGGCGCCCCGGAATCACTGGTGGAAAAAGTGCCGACTGCGGACCTGGAAGACCTGGCCCCGGGCAAGCCGGACGAAGCGTCGCATGGTGTGACCTATGCGCAGATAGATGCCTTCCTGCATGGCGAGCCAGTGAGCCAGGAAGCGTTCGACATCATTAGCGGTACTTACCGCAAGACCCAGCACAAGCGCGAGATGCCGTTCGCGCCGTAAGCCATCCATCGAACCTGTAGGAGCGGGGGGGGGGGGGGGGGGGGGGGGGGGGGGGGGGGGGGAGGAGGAGATAAGGCCGGTAACTGCGAGGACTAATTCAGTGTACCTTGGAGGAGGGGGTTTACCAGAAAGGGGTTTGTCCCACCCGGAGAAAACAACCCCGCTCCTACAGTCAGTTCAAGGCATTACTTCAGCGTAACAGTGCCTTTCATCATCGAGATGTGGCCTGGGAACGAGCAGAAGAAGCCGTACTTCTCGTTGGCATCAAGCTTGGACACATCGAAGGTCACCGAGGCGGTTTCCTTGGCGCCGATCACTTTGGTGTGAGCAATCACGCGCGCGTCGCCTTCCTTCAGGTAGTCCTTATCGATGCCGGCGCTCAGACCGTCGGTCGCGATCGGCTGCATGTCAGCTTCTTTGCTGATCACCAGGTTGTGGCCCATGACGTTCTTCGGCAAGGAACCGGAGTGAGTCAGTTCAACGGTGAAAGTCTTGCAGCTCTTGTCGATTTCGATGGCCTTGGTGTTGAAGGACATCTGGTCGGTGGAGTCGACGGTGACCTTGCACTCGGCGGCAAATACCTGGGTGCTGGCGAGGGTCAGCAAGGATACGGCTACAACTTTGGCAAACATCGTGAATCTCCTTGGCAGGGTTTTGATCAGTTTGCAGACTGCCTGAATCCCTTCAGCCCTTCCCTGATATATATCAAGGGGATGGCCAAGGGCCAGACAGTAGAATTGTTCTATGGATTGTATACAGCCAATCAAAGTGCACATCATGCGCCATTAAGGGAGGATGAGACAACCTCTCATTCAGGAGCAAAAAACATGTCCCTTGGTAGCTTGATGAACAGCCTGCTGGCCGCCTACGCCTGTGGAGCCAGCGGCGCGACCTGCGAGTTCGCCCGACCGGAGTAACGGGCAACCTGCAGTTAATGCCACATTGCCGACTTGGAAGCTACCGGCCAGACGCATACTCTGTGTCCGCTTGTAACCGGAGAGAAGCAATGTCAGTACGTTCCGTTTGTGTGTTTTGTGGCGCCAGCACAGGCGTCAACCCGGCTTACCGGGAAGCGGCCATCGCCCTCGGCCAGGCCATCGCCCAGCGCGGCCTGACCCTGGTGTATGGCGGCGGTGCGGTTGGCCTGATGGGTATCGTTGCCGACGCAGCCATGGCGGCGGGTGGCGAAGTGATCGGCATCATTCCGCAAGCGCTGAAAGACGCCGAAGTCGGCCACAGCGGCCTGACCCGCCTGGAAATCGTCGATGGCATGCACGCGCGCAAAGCGCGCATGGCGGAGCTGAGCGACGCCTTCGTGGCCCTGCCTGGCGGCCTGGGCACCCTGGAAGAGCTGTTCGAAGTCTGGACCTGGGGCCAACTGGGCTACCACGCCAAGCCACTGGGCCTGCTCGACGTCAATGGTTTCTACAGCAAGCTGGGCAATTTCCTTGATCACGTGGTGGAAGAAGGTTTCGTGCGCCCACAGCACCGCGCCATGCTGCAACTGGCCGACACCCCCGCCGAACTGCTGACGGCCATGGACAGTTACCACGCACCGGTCGTACCGAAGTGGGTCGACAAAAAGCCTGACTAAAGCTGCCCTTCCTCCAGCGGCATGACTGTGACCTGCACCTGTGGGTCATGACTGCCGCCTCCGAGGATCACCCCGCGTAATGGCGACACATCGGAAAAGTCCCTGCCCCAGGCCAGAGTGATGTGTTCCAGCGCGGGACGCAGGTTGTTGGTGGGGTCGAAATCGACCCAGCCCTGGGTCGGACAGTACACCGAGACCCAGGCATGGGAGGCGTCTGCGCCCACCAGGCGTGGTTGCCCAGGCGGCGGGCGGGTCAGCAAGTAGCCACTGACATAACGCGCTGCCAGCCCCCGAGAACGCAAGCAAGCGAGCATCAAATGAGCGAAGTCCTGGCAGACGCCACGACGGCGCTCAAGCACCTCCACCAAGGGTGTAGCAACCTGAGTCGCCTCGGCATCAAAAGTGAACTCGCTGAAGATCTTTTCCATCAACGCCTGAGCGCCAGCCAACATTGGCTGCCCTGGCGCAAAGCACGACTCGCTGAAGGTCACGAAGCGCTGTTTGAGGCGCACATACGGCGATTCGAAACGGTAGCGACAAGCCTCCAGATGTTCACCCGTCAACGGTTTACTGGCGTAGGTCAGGGCATCACGCACCTGCTCCCAGGCAGGCGAAGCGTTGAACTGCGGTTCGCCGCGGGGCAATACCTCGATCTGCAAACGCGCCACCACGCGCAGTTGCTCATGCGGGCGTTCGAAGGCCAGGCGGGTAAGCGGGTTACCGAACACATCCCACTCATCGCGCCGTTGCGTCGGTGCCGGACTGACTTGTAAAACCTGTGCACTGCAAATTTGCCAGGCACACGGCCGCGGCCACAGGTGCGCCAGCTGCTGGGCCAACGACACCGGGCTGTCGTAGCGATAATGGGTGTCGTGGATAACCTGGTAGTGAGCGCTCATCAGACCGATACCGTTTGCTGACTGACATCATCGACATGGGCGAAGTGCCGCAAGGCCAGGCGCTCGGAAATCTCCCCGCTGGCCACGGCGATGGCTTGCAACAGGTCCGCAAGCCCGGTCAGCACCGCATGTACGCTGGCACTGCCGAACAGCGAACCTTCCAGGCTGCGCAAATCGAAATGCTTGAGCTGCTGGGCCAACAACGCCAGGCCCGGGTCCGCAGTGCTGGCGAACTCATCACACAAGCGCCGGTAGGCGCGTACCAGCAGGTTGAGCTGGAACACCACCGCATGGGGGTTCTGCTCATCCAGCAGCAACAGATCGAGCACCGGAATCAACTGCGCCACCGCCAGGTAGCGCGAGCGATACGTGATGCTGCTGTTGCCCAGTTCCAGCAACCATTCAAGCCCGGCCTGATCAGCCACTGCAGGTCCACGAAGAAAAGCCGCCAGGCTGCTGCACAACGATTGCAAACGCTCGATCCGCCGCCCGATCATCAAAAAGCGCCAGCCCTCGTCGCGGGTCATGTCGTCCAGGGCAAAACCCGACAGCGCCGCCATCGACATCACCAGCCGATTGAGAAAGTCCACTTGCTCGCCAAAGTCGGCGGCCTCATCGTCAAGGCTCTGCGCTTCGCGTTGCAACTCCACCAACGCCTGCCAGTTCTCCCGCGAGAGCTTGCCGCGCACTTGCGAAGCCGCCCACTGCAAGCGTTGCAAGTTGGCTTTGAGGCTGAACGCCCAGTCGCTGTCGGCCAGGGCAGTACGCAGGCGCTCGGGCAGCTTGCCCTCTTCCGGCAGCAGCGACAGTTCATCGGCCAGGGTCACTGCGGCTTGCAGCGCCAACGGATCATCACCGTCCAGATAACGGGTAAGGATGATCCGCAGCAAACGTGCGCTGGCATCGCAGCGCTCGCAATAGCGCCCGAACCAGAACAGGTTCTCCACCACCCGCGATGGCAGGTAAGGGTCCTGACGAACCAGATCAGCCACCCCGAGATTATGCTGGGTCCGCCATTGCTCACCGACCGGAGCTGTCTCTCCCAGCACCCAGACGTCCTTGCTGGCACCCCCGCGCTGCATCGACACCACGTCGGCGTCCGCCAGCGCCGCAACCCGCGTCAGACCACCGGGCAGCACCCGGTAACCCTCTGCCGAAGCCACCGCATAGACGCGCATGCCAATGGCCCGCGACTGCAACTGGCCTTGCTCCTGCTGCCATACCGGCGCCTGGGACAACTGCGCCAGCGCCTGGGCGACATACGCATAGGGCCGCGCCTGAATCCGCTCGGCAAGTGCCTGGCGCTGAGCGTGGTCCAGATCGCGACCGAACACCGGCGTGAAACTCTGCGAAGGAAACGCCGGCTTGACCAGCAACTGTGGCAACTGCTCCAGCGCCTGGGCCATTACCGCAGGCTCCCCACACCACCAGGTGGCAATCGACGGCAAGCTGAGGTCTTCGCCAAACAGGCGCTGGTTGATGGCCGGCAGAAAGCCCAACAACCCGGGAGACTCCAGCACACCACTGCCCAAGGCGTTGGCCACCAGCACCCGGCCCTGACGCACGGCATCGAGCAAGCCGGGGACGCCCAACGCCGAATCGGTGCGCAGTTCCAGCGGATCGCAGAAGTCGTCATCCAGGCGACGCATGATCGCGTGGACCCGGCGCAGTCCGCTGAGGGTTTTGAGGTACAGCGTGGCGTCGCGCACCGTCAGGTCACTGCCCTCCACCAGGGGATAGCCGAGCTGACGCGCCAGATACAGGTGTTCGAAATAGCTCTCGTTGAAACGCCCCGGAGTCAGCAGGACCACCAGCGGCGCCTCTTTCTCGCTGGGTGCCAGGCGTGCCAGGGTCTGCTGCAAAGTACGAAAGAAGCCCGCCAGATGCTGCACCCGCAGGTCCCGGTACAACTCCGGTAGCGCACGGGAAACGATGGTGCGGTTCTCCAGTGCATAACCGGCACCGGAAGGCGCCTGGGTACGGTCCGCGGTCACCCACCAGCGACCGTCCGGTGCCCGTGCCAGGTCCACGGCATAAACATGCAGGAAGGTGCCGTCGGGCGGGCTGATGCCCTGACAGGGCCAGAGGAAATTGTTGTGTCCGTAGATCAGTTCACTCGGCAGCAAGCCCTCGCTGATCAGCTGCTGCGGTCCATAGATATCGGCCAGCAGCGCATTGAGCAAACGTGCGCGCTGGGCAACGCCGGCGGCCAGCTGCTGCCATTCGGCGGCGGGCAACAGGTGCGGTAACAGGTCCAGCTCCCAGGGACGGTCGGCGCCCTTCGGGTCGGCATAGATGTTGTAGGTAACGCCGTTTTCCTGCAGTTGCCGGGTCAGTGAGGCCTGCCGCTGGGCCAGCTGCGCCGGTCCGCTACGCTGCAGGTAGTTACACACCGGCTGCCAATGGCCACGAACCTTGCCTTGGGCCTCGAGCATTTCGTGGTACGCCCCCGGGTTCAGCGGGTAGGCATCAAACAGGTCTGGCATGGCAGTGCTCGAAGGCTGCAAGTCAATTCAGAGTAGCGCTCAGTAGCGGCGCAGATCCAGGGTAAAGGGCAATTCAGGGTCGATCTGCAGGGCCGGCACAGGTACATTGCCGGGAGTATGTCCAAGGCGGAAAAAGCGCGCCTGGCGTCGGCTCTGGGCTTCGTTGGCATTGACCGGCTGGGTTTCGTAGTTGCGCCCACCCGGATGCGCCACGTGGTACTGACAACCGCCCAGCGAACGGCCCATCCAGGTATCGAGCAGGTCGAATACCAAAGGTGCATGCACCGGGATGGTGGGCTGCAGGCAGTTGGCCGGCTGCCAGGCGCGATAACGCACGGCAGCGACAAACTCGCCCACTCGTCCTGTCGGTTGCAGCGGCACGGCCACACCATTGCACGTCAGCCGATAGCGTTCGCCGCTCATGCCGCTGACCTTGACCTGCAGGCGCTCCAGAGACGAGTCGACATAACGTACGTTGCCATTGCCGCTGCCCTCCTCACCCAGCACATGCCAGGGCTCGAGGGCCTGGCGCAGCTCCAGTTCAATGCCCTTGACCGCGTAATCGCCGACCTTGGGGAAGCGGAACTCGAAATGCGCCGCGAACCATTCGGCACGCAACGGATAGCCCGCGGTATTGAGCTCGACCAGTACATCGGCAAAGTCCTGCTCGATGAAATGCGCCAGCATGAAACGGTCATGCAGCTCAGTGCCCCAGCGAGCGAGACGCTTCGGTGCATAGGGCTCGCGCCAGAAGCGCGCCACCAGTGCCCGTAGCAACAGCTGCTGGACCAGGCTCATGCGTGCATGCGGAGGCATCTCGAATGCGCGCAGTTCGAGCAGGCCCAGGCGCCCGGCCGGGCCATCCGGCGAATACAATTTGTCGATGCAGAACTCGGCGCGATGGGTGTTGCCGGTCACGTCGATCAGCAGGTTGCGCAGCAGCCGGTCCACCAGCCACGGTGCGCACGGCTCGCCGGGGTCGGGCATTTGCGCGAAGGCGATTTCCAGTTCGTACAGCGCGTCATTGCGTGCTTCGTCGACCCGCGGCGCCTGAGATGTCGGCCCGATGAACAGGCCGGAAAACAGGTACGACAATGACGGATGGTTGTGCCAATAGCTGATCAGGCTGCGCAGCAAATCCGGGCGCCGCAGAAACGGTGAGTCTGCCGGCGTGGCACCGCCGAGCACAAAGTGATTGCCGCCACCGGTGCCGGTGTGGCGCCCGTCGATCATGAACTTTTCGCTGATCAGTCGCGTCTGGCGGGCTTGTTCATAGAGAAACTCGGTGCTTTCGACCAGTTCATCCCAGTTGGCCGATGGCTGCACATTGACCTCAATCACGCCTGGGTCAGGGGTTACCTTGAAGTTGAGCAAGCGCGGGTCGGCGGGTGGCTCGTAGCCCTCAAGGATCACCGGGCAATTGAGCTCGGTCGCACTGGCCTCGATTACCGCCACCAGCTCAAGGTAATCCTCAAGCCGCGACAGCGGAGGCATGAACAGGTACAAGCGCCCTTCCCGCGCTTCGGCACACAAGGCTGTGCGGGTCAGCCAGTCGGCCGAGGCATCAACCTTCGGCGTTGGCTGTTCCTGCTCATCGACAACCTCAGCGGCACTGGCCGCTGCCAGTGCATCACGAGCGGGCAAGTCGCCTTGAGCCTGATTGGGGTCGGTCGGGTGTACATAGGGATACTCTGCGGCACTGACCCACGGCTGCGCCGCCAAAGGCAGGCGGTAGCCCAGCGGCGAATCCCCCGGCACCAGCCGGCAATGCTGATCACGCAGGAACCAGCGGCCACTCTGCCAGCGTTGCTCATCGGCGCTGCGCGCCAGCGGCAGGACCTGACCGATGACCTTGTCCAGACCCTGGCCGAACACCTTGCGCAGACCCGCTCGCTCCATCTCGTCGGTCAACCGCGCATCGTCGACGCGGACGTTGGACGGCAGGCCGCCTTCGCGCCACAGGTAATACAAGGCATCTTCGTAGGCGGGAAACACATAGCGCGTGGGCAGTTTCAGGCGCTCGGCAATGCTCGCCAGAAAACGTCCGGCCAACCGGCTATCGGCGCCATAGTCTTGCTGCTCCTGGCCGATAAACGCCGGGTTGTTCCACACCGGTTCACCGTCACGGCGCCAGAAGCAGTTGAGTGACCAGCGCGGCAACTGCTCGCCGGGATACCACTTGCCCTGGCCAAAGTGCACCAGCCCCTTCGGTGCATAGTGCTTGTACAGGCGCTGGAACAACTCGCTGGCCAGACGCCGCTTGTTCGGCCCAAGGGCTGCCGTATTCCACTCGGCACCATCGGGGTCATCCAGAGCCACGAACGTCGGCTCGCCACCCATGGTCAGGCGCACATCCGCAGCCTTCAGATCGGCATCGACCTGACGCCCGAGGGCGACGATTGCCTGCCATTGCTCATCGCTGTAGGGCAGCGTCACCCGCGGGGATTCCCACAGCCGCTCGACGCTCATCTCATGGTTGAAAGTGCAGTCGCAGGGCTCGACCAGACCGCTGATCGGTGCCGCTGACGTCGGATCAGGGCTACAGGCCAAGGGGATATGGCCTTCACCGGCAAACAATCCGGACGTCGCATCCAGGCCGATCCAGCCCGCGCCGGGCAGGTACACCTCGCACCAGGCGTGTAGGTCGGTGAAGTCCGCTTCGGTACCGGAAGGCCCATCGAGGGCTTTGACATCGGCCGTCAGTTGAATCAGGTACCCGGAGACAAAACGTGCAGCCAGCCCCAGATGACGTAATAGCTGTACCAACAGCCAGGCCGAGTCGCGGCAGGAGCCGGAGCCAAGTTCCAGGGTCTGTTCCGGTGTCTGTACGCCGGGCTCAAGGCGGATCAGGTAGCGGATGTCCTGACTCAGCCGCTGGTTCAGGGCGACCAGAAAATCGACGCTGGGCTGTGGGGTGCGCTCGATACTCTGCAGGTAAGCGGCGAACGCGGGCGTCAGTGGCAGTTGCTCCAGATAGGGCATCAGCTCGTGGCGCTCGTCCTTCGCATAACTGAAGGGAATGGCTTTGGCATAAGGCTCAAGAAAGAAATCGAACGGGTTGAACACCGCCATCTCGGCGACCAGGTCCACCTCTATGCGCAGCGAATCGGTCTTCTCCGGGAACACCAGGCGTGCCAGGTAGTTGCCTTGGGGGTCTTGCTGCCAATTGATGAAATGCCCGTCCGGCTGCACTTTCAGCGCATAGGAGAGAATCCGCGTACGGCTGTGCGGCGCCGGACGCAGGCGCACGATCTGTGGCCCGAGTTCGACGGCACGGTCGTAGCGGTACTCGGTGACATGGTTCAAGGCGACATGGATCGACACGGCGGGCCTCCTGCGAGCCTGGACGGTAATGGAACCGCGCAAGACTTATGCCATCCGGCATGTTCCGCGATTCCCTGCGCGCAGCCTGTTTCGGCGCACCAGAAGCGCACCGCGACGAAGCCGCCGTGCAAGCCTTGCACAGATTTGAGGCTTTGCCAGGAAGTTTGGGCTCGCTATGCACCTTCCTACACCAATCACAACTTCCCACAATCCTGTGGGAGCTGGCGTAGCCGGCGATGGGAGCTCCGCCGAGCAAGGCCAGAAACAAAAACGCCAGCCCGAAGGCTGGCGTTTTTATTAGCGCGGCACTGCCGGCTGGCGGGCGGGCTTTTTCTTGCCCTTGCCGCCGCCTTTGGCAGCCTCTTTGCGTTCCTTGGCAGCCTGCTGGTTACGGGCAAACGCCGCAGCCTTGGCCTGTTCGCGCTTGTCCCACGGATTGGAGCCGTCGCTGGCGCGTGGTGGCAAGCCGGTGTGCTGGGTCAGGATCTTCTGTTCCTTGGCCACCTTGTGGCTACCCGCCGGCGTGGAGTTCTTGCGTCGGGCACTCTGGTAGCTGTCGGTCGCTGGCTGGTGCAGCGGGATCAGCTGGTGCTTGCCCGGGCCGATCAGGTCGGCACGGCCCATACGCTCCAGGGCTTCACGCAGCATCGGCCAGCCCTTCGGATCGTGGTAGCGCAGGAAGGCCTTGTGCAGGCGGCGCTGCTGCTCGCTCTTGACGATGGTGACCGGGTCGCTCTTGTAGGTGACCTTGCGCAGCGGGTTCTTGCCCGAGTGGTACATGGCCGTTGCCGAGGCCATTGGCGACGGGTAGAACGCCTGGACCTGGTCAGCACGGAAACCGTTGCCCTTGAGCCACAGTGCCAGGTTCATCATGTCTTCGTCGGTGGTACCCGGGTGCGCAGCGATGAAGTACGGGATCAGGTATTGCTCTTTACCCGCCTCTTTGGAGTACTTCTCGAACATGCGCTTGAAACGGTCATAGCTACCGATGCCCGGCTTCATCATCTGATTCAGCGGACCTTCCTCGGTGTGCTCCGGGGCAATCTTCAGGTAACCGCCGACGTGGTGCGTCACCAGTTCCTTGACGTACTCCGGCGACTCGACCGCGAGGTCGTAGCGCAGGCCGGAGGCGATCAGAATCTTCTTCACCCCTGGCAGTTCACGGGCGCTGCGGTACAGCTTGATCAGCGCCGAGTGGTCGGTGTTCAGGTTCGGGCAAATGCCCGGGAACACGCACGATGGCTTGCGGCACGCAGATTCGATCTCGGGACTCTTGCAGGCGATGCGGTACATGTTCGCGGTCGGGCCACCGAGGTCGGAGATGACGCCAGTGAAACCCGGTACCTTGTCGCGAATTTCTTCGATCTCACGAATGATCGATTCGTGGGAGCGGTTCTGGATGATCCGCCCTTCGTGCTCGGTGATCGAACAGAAGGTGCAGCCGCCGAAGCAGCCACGCATGATGTTCACCGAGAAACGGATCATGTCGTAGGCCGGGATTTTCTCCTTGCCATACGCCGGGTGCGGGATGCGCGCATAAGGCATGCCGAACACGTAGTCCATTTCTTCAGTGGTCATCGGAATGGGTGGCGGGTTGAACCACACGTCCACTTCACCGTGTTTCTGCACCAGGGCGCGGGCGTTGCCCGGGTTGGTCTCCAGGTGCAACACGCGGTTGGCGTGGGCATAGAGCACGGCGTCACCGCGCACTTTCTCGAACGATGGCAGGCGAATCACCGTCTTGTCGCGGGTCATGCGCGGGCTGGCCAGGATCTGCACGACCTTGGCTTCGTTCGGGTCTTCAACCGGTCCCTTCTCCTGCTCGATGGCGCAGGCCTGGGTGTCCTGGGTGTTGACGTACGGGTTGATGATCTTGTCGATCTTGCCCGGACGGTCGATACGCGTGGAGTCGACTTCGTACCAGCCCTGCGGCGTGTCACGACGAATGAACGCAGTACCGCGGATGTCGGTAATGTCTTCGATCTTCTGGCCAAAGGACAGGCGCTGGGCCACTTCGACAATAGCCCGCTCGGCGTTGCCGTACAGCAGGATATCGGCGCAGGCGTCGATCAGGATCGAGTGACGGACCTTGTCTTGCCAGTAATCGTAGTGGGCGATCCGGCGCAGGGAGGCTTCAATGCCACCGAGGACGATCGGCACATTCTTGTAGGCCTCTTTGCAGCGCTGGCTGTAGACCAGGCTGGCGCGGTCCGGACGCTTGCCGGCCAGGCCGCCCGGCGTATAGGCATCGTCGGAACGGATCTTCTTGTCGGCGGTGTAACGGTTGATCATCGAGTCCATGTTGCCGGCCGCGACGCCGAAGAACAGGTTCGGCTCGCCAAGCTTCATGAAGTCGTCTTTGGACTGCCAGTTTGGCTGGGCGATGATGCCGACACGAAAGCCCTGGGCTTCCAGCAGACGGCCGATGATGGCCATGCCAAACGACGGATGGTCGACGTAGGCGTCGCCGGTCACGATGATGATGTCGCAGGAATCCCAGCCGAGCTGATCCATCTCTGCCCTGCTCATCGGCAGGAAAGGCGCTGGTCCGAAGCATTCGGCCCAGTACTTGGGATAGTCGAAAAGTGGTTTGGCTGCTTGCATGTCAGTGACCGGTGGCTAATCGATGAAAAATCGCGGGCGCGGAATATAGCACAAAAATTGACCAATTCCGACGTTAAAGGTCGGAATAGGTCATTTGGCCTTATTCGTCGTCGTCGAAGTTGTAACTACCTGGCGCCAGGTTTTCAAAGCGCGTGTACTTACCGATGAAGGCGAGGCGGATAAAGCCGATCGGGCCGTTCCGCTGCTTGCCGATGATGATTTCGGCAATGCCTTTGTGCTCGGTTTCCGGGTGATACACCTCGTCACGGTAAACGAACATGATCACGTCGGCGTCCTGCTCGATTGCACCCGATTCACGCAAGTCGGAGTTCACCGGGCGCTTGTTCGGACGTTGTTCGAGGGAGCGGTTGAGCTGCGACAGGGCCACCACCGGGCAGTTGAACTCTTTGGCCAGGGCCTTGAGCGAGCGGGAGATCTCGGAAATCTCGTTGGTGCGGTTGTCGCCGCTGGAGCCCGGAATCTGCATCAGCTGCAGGTAGTCGATCATGATCAGGCCGACTTCGCCGTGTTCACGCACCAGGCGACGGGTACGCGCGCGCATTTCCGATGGGCTGATACCAGCGGTATCGTCGATGAACAGCTTGCGGTCGTTGAGCAGGTTGACCGCCGAGGTCAGGCGCGGCCAGTCGTCGTCTTCGAGCTGACCGGAACGCACCTTGGTCTGATCGATGCGGCCCAGGGAAGAGAGCATACGCATGATCAGCGATTCACCTGGCATCTCCAGGGAGTACACCAGGACCGCCTTGTCGCTGCGCAACACGGCGTTCTCCACCAGGTTCATGGCGAAGGTGGTCTTACCCATGGACGGACGACCGGCGACGATAATCAGGTCGGCCGGTTGCAGGCCGCTGGTCTTCTCGTCAAGGTCGGTGTAGCCGGTGGACAGGCCGGTGATCGCGCTGTCGGTATTGAACAGCGTGTCGATGCGGTCGATGGCCTTGGTCAGCAGGTCGTTGACGCCCACCGGGCCACCGGTTTTCGGCCGTGCTTCGGCGATCTGGAAGATCTGCCGTTCGGCTTCATCGAGAATCTCGGCGGCGTTACGCCCCTGGGGGTTGAAGGCGCTGTCGGCAATCTCGTTGCTGATGCTGATCAGCTGACGCAGGGTCGCCCGCTCGCGGATGATCGCCGCATAGGCCTTGATGTTGGCCACCGACGGGGTGTTCTTGGCCAGTTCGCCGAGGTAGCCAAGACCACCGATTTGCGAACTCAGCCCTTCCTTGTCCAGCTGCTCGTGCAGCGTCACCACGTCGAACGGGGCGTTCTGGTCGGCGAGCTTGTGGATGGCGCGGAAGATCAGACGGTGGTCATGCCGGTAGAAGTCGCCGTCGGAGACTTGATCGAGCACTCGCTCCCAGGCGTTGTTGTCCAGCATCAAGCCACCGAGCACGGCCTGTTCGGCCTCGATGGAATGCGGCGGCACCTTCAGGGCAGAGGTTTGCAGATCATATTGCTCGGGGGCGGTTATCTCGTTCATGGCCACGCAGGAATCAGGGTGATGAAAAAGACAAAGGGCACGACCTGCAAAGCAGGATCGTGCCCGATGTTAACCGGCTGGCACGCGAGGTGCCAGCCGATTGGTCCAGCTTAGGCTGCGACAACAACCACGCGAACGGTGGCTTCAACGTCGCTGTGCAGGTGCACGGCAACGTCGTATTCGCCGACGTTACGGATGGTGCCGTTCGGCAGACGAACTTCAGCTTTGGCCACTTCAACGCCGGAGGCGGTCAGGGCGTCAGCGATGTCGTGGGTGCCGATCGAACCGAACAGCTTGCCTTCGTCACCGGCGGTGGCAGTGATGGTCACTTCCAGCTCGGCCAGTTGGGCAGCGCGGGTTTCAGCCGAAGCTTTTTTCTCTGCAGCCAGTTTTTCCAGCTCAGCACGACGCTCTTCGAACGCAGCCAGGTTGGCAGCGGTAGCAGCGGTGGCTTTGCCGAATGGCAGCAGGAAGTTACGACCGTAACCGGCCTTAACATTTACCTTGTCGCCCAGGTTGCCCAGGTTGGCGACTTTTTCCAGCAGGATCAGTTCCATTTGGTAATAACCTCTTAACTTTTAACCTTCACCGTTCGCGGAATCGTTATCAGCACCTTTAGGGGGTGCCTTGCGACCGCGAAAATCAATCAGGCTGTCGACAATGGCCAAAACCACGAGCAACGGATAAGTCAGCTGCATGAACAGCAGCAGTGTCACGTACATCCCGACCAACCAGAACTTGCCCAGTCGTCCTTGCGCCACCAGCCCATGCATCAGGGCAAGCCCTGCAAACATCAGCGGTACGCTGCACAGCGGTGTCAACATCGCCAGTTCAGGACCGAAATTCGGTCCCACCAGCATGAGCACCAACAGCACCAGCGCCGGCACCAGGGGAAGCCTGACCGCTTGAAACTCGCGGCCAAAACCACCCGGGTTATACAACACTGCCTGCCAGTAACGGCCCAACATCAGGGCCAGCACACTGACGGCTTGCAACAATGCCGCTATCAGGCCGTTGAGCACTGGTGCGATCAGGCTGCCCAGGCGGGCCCGCTCCTCTACCGACAACTGCTGGTAGAGACCGTCGAGCATCTGCGGCAGGGCTTTTTCAAGCGCTCCAGCCAGAGCTTCGATCGGTTCGCGGAACACCGAACCCAGAACTACGCCATACACCAGGCCCACAGCGATGCTGAACAACAGCACCCGGTTCCAGGACTGCCCGGCGCGCAACAGCGCAGCCAGCCCCAGCGTTCCCAGCAACACCATCAAGGTGCGCGGCTCGCCGAAGAACCACCAGGCCAGCGCAGGCAATAAAGCCCAGGCGAGGATCCCGGAGGCGTCCTTGAAACCGCGCCGCAGGAACACCAGGCTCCCGGCGGCGGCACTCAACCAGAACAACAGCGGCAACGCCGCACAACCCACCACCACCAGGGTGGCTTGCACGCGACCGCGCATGATGAAATCAGCTAAGGCGCGCATGCATTCTATCCTTTGCTACTTGTCGACGACCCGGTCTCAGCGGCCGTGGCTGTCGGTGTAGGGCAGCAGGGCCAGGAAGCGGGCGCGCTTGATAGCGGTAGCCAGCTGACGCTGATAACGAGCTTTGGTACCGGTGATACGGCTTGGAACGATCTTGCCGGTTTCGGATACGTAAGCTTTCAGGGTGTTGAGATCTTTGTAATCGATCTCTTTCACGTCTTCAGCAGTGAAGCGGCAGAATTTACGACGACGGAAGAAACGTGCCATGTAATAGGCTCCTCAAAAGGTCCGTGGATTACTCGTCAGCGTTATCGCTGTTGTCGCTGTCATTGCTGTCGTCGCCATCGGCGCTGTCAGCATGCTCAGGACGGTCGCGACGCTCACGGCGCTCACTGCGGTTTTCTTCAGCCTTGAGCATCTCGGATTGGCCGGTGACGGCTTCGTCGCGACGGATGACCAGGTTACGGATCACGGCATCGTTGTAGCGGAAGTTGTCTTCCAGCTCGGCCAGGGCCTTGCCGGTGCACTCAACGTTCAGCATCACGTAGTGAGCCTTGTGAACATTGTTGATTGCGTAGGCCAGTTGACGACGGCCCCAGTCTTCCAGACGGTGGATCTTGCCGCCGTCTTCTTCGATCAGCTTGGTGTAACGCTCAACCATGCCGCCGACTTGCTCGCTCTGGTCAGGGTGGACCAGAAAGATGATTTCGTAATGACGCATGAATGCTCCTTACGGGTTGTAGTCTGCCACCAGAGTGGTCAGACAAGGAGTGAATGACACTGTATGTCTTGCCTTGGGTGAAGGCGCGTGAACGCCCGCCAACATGGCAAGGGGCGCAATTGTAGAGAAGCGCCGATGCACACGCAAGGTAATTGGTGAAGAATTGAACAGCTGCAGGAGCGGATTTATCCGCTCCTACGGGGAATCAGGCCTTGGTCTTGGCTTTGGCCTGACGCTGACGAACGGCCTCGAACAGGCACACGCCAGTCGCCACCGACACGTTCAGGCTGCTGACGCTACCGGCCATCGGCAGCTTGACCAGAAAGTCACAGTGCTCGCGGGTCAAGCGACGCATGCCCTTGCCTTCGGCACCCATGATCAGGATGGTCGGGCCGGTCAGGTCTTGCTGGTACAGCTCCTGCTCCGCCTCGCCAGCGGTGCCGACAACCCAAAGGCCACGCTGCTGGAGTTTCTCCAGCGTGCGTGCGAGGTTGGTCACGGCCACCAGCGGGATCACTTCGGCAGCGCCGCAGGCAACTTTGCGCACTGCCGGCGTCAGGGTTGCCGACTTGTCCTTGGGCACGACCACTGCCAGGGCACCGGCAGCATCAGCGGTGCGCAAGCAGGCACCAAGGTTGTGCGGGTCGGTGACACCGTCAAGCACCAGGATCAACGGCGCGCCTTCGGTGCGATCCAGCAGCTCCTCGAGCATCGCTTCGCCCCACACCTGGCTCGGGCTGACCTCAGCCACCACGCCCTGGTGCACGCCTTCAACCCAGGCGTCCAGCTCGCGACGCTCGGCCTGGCCGACCGCAACCCGGTTCTGCCCGGCCAGGTCGACAATGACCTGCACGCGCGGGTCGCTACGACCTTCCGACAACCAGATCTGCTTGACCCGCTTGGGGTGATGGCGCAACAGGGCTTCTACGGCGTGAACGCCGTAGATTTTTTCCAACTGACTCATGACTTGGCCTTGGGTTTACGTGATCCAGAGCTCGCTTTTGGCGGCCCCTTGCGATGCTTGCTCGGTTTCTCCGACGACTTGCCGGCCTTGGCCGCCGACTTGCCGCTGGAGTGCTTGGCATCGGACATCAGCGCCTTTTTCATTTCCCGGCTTTTGCGCACTTCGGCGTTTTTCGCCGCGGCATGGGACGGGAAATAAGCTTCGGCGGTTTCGCTTTTCTTGCTCCGGCGTGCAGGCTCAGCCTTTGGCGCCTCGGCCTTGTCGAGCACCGGAACCGGCTTGCCGTCTTGCGGGCGCACGCCTTCGGAACGCTGCTTGCGGCCAATCGGCGCCTTCAGGGTGTTCTCGGCCATTTCGAAGTCGATCTTGCGCTGCTCCAGATCGACGCGCATTACCCGCACTTCGACGGTGTCGCCCAGACGGAAGCTGCGACCGGTACGCTCACCGGCGAGACGATGATGCACAGGATCGAAGTGGTAGTAGTCACCCGGCAAGGCACTGACATGCACCATGCCTTCGACGTAGATGTCGGTCAGTTCGACGAACAGGCCAAAACCGGTCACCGCGGTGATCACACCCGGGAAGCTCTCGCCGACGCGGTCTTTCATGTACTCGCACTTGAGCCAGTTGACCACATCGCGGGTGGCCTCGTCGGCCCGTCGCTCGCTCATCGAGCACTGCTCGCCAAGCTGCTCCAGGGTCGGCTCGTCGTACGGGTAAATGCGTGCCTTGGGAATGCTCATGGCACCGGCGCGCTTGACGTGCGGGGTTTCCTGACGCGAACGGATCACGCTGCGGATGGCGCGGTGAGTCAGCAGGTCGGGATAACGACGGATCGGCGAGGTGAAGTGCGTGTACGCCTCGTAGTTCAAGCCGAAGTGGCCGTTGTTGTCGGCGCTGTACACCGCCTGGCTCAGGGAACGCAGCATCACGGTCTGGATCAGGTGGAAGTCCGGACGCCCGGCGATGCTCGCCAGCAATGCCTGGTAGTCCTTCGGCGACGGACCGTCTTTGCCTTTGTGCAGCGACAGGCCCAGCTCACCGAGGAAGGCGCGCAGTTTTTCCAGGCGCTCCGGCGGCGGACCGTCGTGGACGCGGTACAAGGCAGGAATTTCGTGCTTTTTGAGGAATTCGGCGGTGGCCACGTTGGCGGCCAGCATGCACTCCTCGATCAGCTTGTGGGCATCGTTGCGCACGGTCGGCCGGATTTCGGCGATCTTGCGCTCGGAGCCGAAGATGATCCGGGTTTCCTGGGTTTCGAAGTCGATCGCGCCACGGGTGTGACGGGCCGCCAGCAGCACTTTGTACAGGGCATAGAGCTGTTTGAGGTCCGGCACCACGTCGCTGTACTGCTCGCGCAGGGCTTTGCCTTCACGGGTACGGGCATGCTCGAGCATGCTGCTGACCTTGTTGTAGGTCAGGCGTGCGTGGGAGTGGATCACCGCTTCGTAGAACTGGTAATCGACCATCTGCCCGGACTTGTTGATGGTCATTTCACAGACCATCGCCAGGCGGTCGACGTGCGGATTCAGCGAGCACAGACCGTTGGAGAGCTCTTCGGGCAGCATCGGTATGACGCGCTCAGGGAAGTACACCGAGTTGCCGCGCACCTGGGCTTCGGCATCCAGGGCAGAACCCAGGCGCACGTAGCTGGAAACGTCGGCGATCGCCACGTACAGGCGCCAGCCACCGGAGAACAGGCGCAATTTGCCCAGGCTCTCGCAGTACACCGCATCGTCGAAGTCGCGGGCATCTTCGCCGTCGATGGTGACGAACGGCAGATGGCGCAGGTCGATGCGATGCTCTTTGTCTTTTTCTTCGACTTCCGGCTTGAGCTTGCGTGCTTCCTTGATAACGGCCTCTGGCCAGACATGCGGAATATCGTAGCTGCGCAGCGCAACGTCGATTTCCATGCCCGGCGCCATGTAGTTGCCGATTACTTCGGTGACATCGCCCTGAGGCTGGAAGCGCGGGGTTGGCCAGTGAGTGATCTTCACCTCGACGAACTGACCGATCCTCGCGCCGCCGTTACGACCCGGGGTGATCAGCACTTCCTGCTGAACCTTGGGATTGTCCGGGGTCACGAAGCCGATACCGCCTTCTTCGAAGTAGCGGCCAACGATGCTCTCGTGGGCGCGGGAGATCACTTCGACCACCACGCCTTCACGACGACCGCGACGGTCGAGACCGGAGACCCGCGCCAGGGCACGGTCACCATCGAACACCAGGCGCATCTGTGCCGGGCTCAGGAACAGATCGTCGCTGCCGTCATCCGGGATCAGGAAGCCGAAACCATCACGGTGGCCGGCAATGCGGCCGAGGATCAGGTCCAGTTTGTCTACCGGGGCATAAGTGCCACGCCGGGTATAGATCAGCTGACCGTCACGCTCCATCGCCCGCAGGCGGCGGCGCAGGGCTTCGATCTGGTCTTCGGTGGTCAGGCCGAACTCTTCGACCAACTGCTCGCGGGCAGCCGGCGAGCCGCGCTCGTCCAGGCGCTGCAGGATCAGCTCACGGCTAGGAATAGGGTTTTCGTATTTTTCCGCTTCACGAGCGGCCTCGGGATCGAGGGTCTGCCAATCGGCCATTAGGAGGGGTTCACCTTGTCTATATAAGGGTTAGTTTGGCATAGGCGTATTGAAACCGGAAATTTCAGGCTTGGACAGCCCTCTCAGAGGCCCCTGGATGCTGCCAAAACCATCATAAGGAACAATGACTTGAAAATTTTAAGATTTTTTCTGAACGGGGCTTTACAGCCCTCAGGGGCATCCGTATAGTGCGCACCACAACGACGGACAGCGTCGTTATAGTTGAGATGCAACCTGATGTGAAGCATCATGTGACCTTAGCGAAATGCCCAGATGGTGAAATTGGTAGACACGCCAGCTTCAGGTGCTGGTGACCTTACGGTCGTGGAAGTTCGAGTCTTCTTCTGGGCACCAATTTCAAATCTTAGAACTGTTTAGCACTTCTGAGATTTACTGCAAGACGCTACACTGTTTTCGTTACAAGCTACACCGCTTCATTTTGCCCAGATGGTGAAATTGGTAGACACGCCAGCTTCAGGTGCTGGTGACCTTACGGTCGTGGAAGTTCGAGTCTTCTTCTGGGCACCAATTCAGATCAAACCCGCGAAAGCGGGTTTTTTCGTTTCTGCCTTCCACACATTGTGGGAGCGGGGGGGGGGGGGGGGGGGGGGGAAAAAAAGGAGAAAAAGCGATGGAGCGAGAAAGCCTC
>NZ_JBMOWO010000086.1:0-18235 GCF_049310525.1 Pseudomonas sp. GZD-222 | reverse complement strand
ACCGGGGGGGGGGGGGTTTTCCCCCCAGAAAAACCGGAACAAAAGCCCCCCCCCCCCCCCCCCCCCCCCCCCCCCACCGCAGTCGTCCCTCGCACAAACTGAATCCGGGCATTTGAGAAGCAATATCGCTTATCATTGTTTCCAGATATGTAGCCGCAAGCGAGGAAGTACCCGCATGACGTTCCGCAATTCCCCCCTATTGCGCGGCCTGGCCGTTTCCCTTTTTACCCTGGTGCTGGGCGCTCCCGCCGCCATGGCTGCCGATCCTGTTGCGCTGACCCTGTACAACGGCCAGCACAAGGAAATCGGTGATGCTATTGCCAAGGCCTACGAGGCCAAGACCGGCATCCACATCAATATCCGCAAAGGCAGCAGCAACCAGCTGGCCAGCCAGATCATCGAAGAAGGCGAGCGCTCGCCTGCCGATGTCATCTACACCGAAGAGTCGCCACCGCTGAACAACCTGGGCGAGCTGGGCCTGCTGGCCAAGATCGACGACTCGACGCTGGAAGTGCTGCCCAAGGAATTCGTCGCCACCAACGGCACCTGGATGGGCGTGACTGCACGCACACGAGTGGTAGCGTTCAACCCGAAGGTGATTAACGAAAAAGAATTGCCACCTTCGGTCATGGACTTCGCCAACCCCGAATGGGAAGGCAAGATCGGCTTCGTACCGACCAGCGGCGCCTTCCAGGAACAGGCCGTGGCCATCCTCAAGCTGCACGGCCGCGACGCCGCCGAGGAATGGCTGACCGGCCTCAAGGCCTTCGGCAAGACCTACACCAACAACATGGTCGCCCTCAAAGCCGTGGAAAACGGTGAAGTGGCGGCGGTGCTGGTCAACAACTACTACTGGTACGCCCTGAAAAAAGAACGTGGCCAGCTGGATTCGAAGCTCTACTACCTGGCCGATGGTGATGTCGGTGGCTTGATGACCATTTCCGGTGCCGCTGCGGTCAAGGCCAGCAAACACCCGAAAGAAGCCCAGGCGCTGCTGGCCTGGATGGCCAGTGAAGAAGGCCAGCGCGTGATCACCCAGACCACTGCCGAGTACCCACTGCACAAGGGCATGGTTTCAGACCAGGGTTTGAAGCCATTCGAGGACCTGCGCCCACCAAAAATCACCCCGGCTGACCTCGGCAACGCTGAAGAAGCACTGGAACTCGAACGCGAAGTTGGCCTGCTCTGATGAGTGCAGCCGTACCCGCACCCGCGCTGACAAGCCGCTCTGTGCCCGGCCGCAAGCGACCCTCGATCTGGGTCGTTCTGCCGGTTTTGCTGCTGGTCGGCCTGAGCTTGCTACCGCTGCTTTACGTTGCCCTGAAAGCCTGGGAGGCCGGCTGGCGAGAAGCCTTGCACCTGCTCTGGCGCCCCTTTGTCTGGGGCCTGATGCGCAATACCCTGATGCTGATGGCCGGCGTCACCGTGGCTTGCATGGCCTTGGGTGTGTCACTGGCCTGGCTCCTGGAGCGCAGCGACCTTCCGGGGCGCCGCCTGTGGGGCGTGATCCTGTGCCTGCCGTTCGCCGTCCCGGCGTTCGTCAGCGGCTTTACCTGGGTGTCCCTGAGCCCGCGCTTCGAAGGCCTGGGCGGGGCCATTCTGGTCATGAGCCTGTCCAAGTATCCACTGGTGTTTCTGCCGGTAGCTGCAACCCTGCGCAACCTCGACACATCCCTGGAAGAGTCGGCGCGCACCCTGGGACAAAATCGCTGGGGGGTATTCTTCAAAATCACCCTGCCACTGCTGTGGCCCTCGATTCTCGGCGGCAGCCTGCTGATTGCGCTGCACATGCTGGTGGAATTCGGCGCCCTGTCGATCCTCGGCCTGCAGACGTTCACCACCGCGATCTACCAGCAGTTCGAGCTGGAATTCAGCAACGCCAACGCGGCGATGCTGTCGGCAGTATTGCTATTCATGTGCCTGCTTATGCTCTGGTTTGAATTACGCGTACGCGGCAAGGCCCGGCATGTGCGCATCGGCCAGGGTGTGGCGCGGCGCGGTGCACCGATTCGCCTGCGCGCCTGGATGCCTGCGGGACAACTGTACTGCCTGATCCTGGCATTGCTGGGCAGCGGCATTCCGCTGGGCATGCTCGGCTATTGGTTGAGCGTTGGTTCGTCCGCAGCCTTCCCGGTTGCCGACATCAGCCGGGCGCTGCTCTCGTCGCTGTCGCTGTCGCTGGGTGGCGCGGGCCTAAGTTTGCTGCTGGCGCTGCCGGTCAGTTTCCTGGTGGTGCGCTACAAAGGCCACCTGGCGATCTGGGCCGAACGCCTGCCGTACCTGCTGCATGCCCTGCCCGGCCTGGTGATTGCGCTGACCCTGGTGTACTTCGCCCTGCACTACGTGCCGGCGCTATACCAGACCACCGGGCTGTTGCTGCTGGCCTATGCCCTGCTGTTCCTGCCACTGGCCCAGGCGCCGGTGCGTACGGCACTGCACAAGGCAGCACCACAGCTTGAAGAGGCCGCCCGCACCCTGGGCGCCACTCAGTTCAGCGCGTTCTGCCGGGTAACCCTGCCGATCATCTTCCCGGCCCTGGCCGCAGCGTTCGCCCTGGTGTTTCTTGATGCCATGAAGGAACTGACCGCAACCCTGCTGCTCAGCCCGACCGGCATGACCACTCTGGCCACTGAAGTCTGGGCACACACCGCCAACGTCGAGTTTGCGGCGGCAGCGCCTTATGCAGCGCTGCTGATCCTGGTGTCGGGGTTGCCGGTGTATCTGCTGACTACGCGGATGTATCTGAACCGCGCCTGATATCAGGCGCGGAACTGCCCGAGGCTGGCCTTGAGCTGCGCCGCCAGATCATCGAGCACCTTACTGCTGGCAGTGGTCTGCATCACCACCTCGGCAGCCCGCTCGGCCTGGGCATGAATGGTCTGCACCCGCCCACGCACGGCCTGAGCGCCTTGGGCCTGCTGTTCGGCCGCACGGGTGGCGAGGCCAATGGCAGCATGCACCTGCTCAACCGATGCCTGCACGGACTGCTGCACGCGCGCATTGTCACGCAGCACCAGCAATCCCTCACTGGCCTGACGCCCCGCCTGACTGATGGCCGCCACCGCCTCTTTGGCGCCCTGCTGCAGCGCACCGATATGCGCCTGAATGTCACCGGTGGAACTCTGGGTTTTGCTCGCCAAGGCCCGCACCTCATCCGCAACCACCGCAAAGCCACGTCCGGTTTCACCGGCCCGCGCCGCTTCGATCGCGGCATTGAGCGCCAGCAGGTTGGTCTGCTCGGCTATCCCGTGGATCACCGTCAGCACCACTTCGATCTGCTCGCTTTGCTGAGCCAGGCGCTCGATGACTTTCGAGCCGGTCTCCACCTGCCCTGCCAGCTCTTCAATAAGCTTGGCTACCTGTGTCGAGGTTCGACTGTTTTCATCAGTGGCCTGGCGGATATCCACCACCTGCTGCAACGCCGACTGCATGGCGTGACTCTCGGCCTGCGCCTCATCGGCCATGGCCGAGAGGTCGCGCAGGCTGGCCGCCACTTCGTCACGCTGCAGTTCGGCCGCTGCATCGGCACCGGCATTACGTTTGGCCATGGCGCCAATCTCGACACCGGTGCGCTGGGCCACTTCGCCTGCCTCGCGCACAATCGGCTGGAGCTTGTCGACAAACTGGTTAACCGCCGCCGCCATATCACCAATCTCGTCCCGGCTGTCGATGCTGACGCGCTTGGTCAGATCACCTTCACCGGCAGCCAGGTCGTTCAGCGCGGCAATCAACAGACGCAGCTTGTTGACTACCCGCCGCCCCAGCACTACCGCCACCACCAGGAGCACGCCAAGGCCAACCAGAGCGAGGCCCACGCCGATGTTCCAGCGCAGGGTTGTCGCCGCCTCCTGGACACTCTGCGAGGTATTGGCCTGCATGGCCGCCGCACTGGCTTGCGCGGTCTCCAGACGTGCGCGCAGCGCCTTGGTACTGTCAGCCGCAGCCCCCACCAGGCTCTCCCCCACCAACTGATCGCCACTGACAATCAACGCCGCGAAGCGCTTGTCGAGGGCAACCAGCTCAGCATCCACAGATGCCGTGGAAACGCCCATGAGCACCTTGCCGATTTCCACGCCATTGGGACTGATCGGCGCCTCGACGAAATACACCGTCGGGTCATTGCGCGCGGCATCCAGAACCTTGTCCAGCGCCCGCTCGCCCTGCCCTTTCTCCAGCAAGGCCTGGTTGATCGGGTTCTGGCGGTTCAAGTAACGGGTCAGGTGCTGACCCTGGGCATCGTCATAAACCACGAACAACACATTGGGGTTGCGCTGGGCGCGGCGGGAGAACTCGGACAAGGTCGGCACATCGTTGTCCCACATGGCCCGTGGGGCGACCGAGGCCAGTAGCTCAGCCATGTCGTTGGCCGAGTCCTTGAGGTTTTTTTCCAGCGTTGCGCGCAGCTGGGCCTGCTCGCCCTGCAAGCGCCCCGAAAGACCGGCAGTCAAACGCTGACGGGTACTCGCCGAAAGGCTGTCGAGCCCGGCGCTGACCTCCTGCCCCGCCTGCTCAAGTTCGGCGGACAATTTCTGGCTGTCGACCCCCAATCGTTTGCCCAGGTCCGCCTCAAGGGTAGTAACTGTGCTCCGGGTCAGCGCGACCGCGACCAGCACCTGCACCAAAAGAGCGATACCAAGGGCAACAAAGACAGGCCGCAACAGGCGGCTTCGTAACAGTGAGAGAACGGCTGACACGTAAGAACCCTCTACTACTGGGGCCATTAAAATGATGGCAACCCTGAAGCGATTCTTACAGCAAAGGTTGTGCCGAACAGCCGACAGAAACGACAAAGGCCCCTATAAAGGGGCCTTTGCTTTCACATCAATCGCGGATCAGGCGAACGGATGACGCAGGACGATGGTCTCGTTGCGGTCCGGGCCGGTGGAGATGATGTCGATTGGCGCGCCGATCAACGCTTCAATGCGCTTGATGTAAGCACGAGCGGTGGCTGGCAGCTCTTCCAGGGTCTTGGCACCCACGGTCGACTCGGTCCAACCCGGCACTTCTTCGTACACAGGCTGCAGACCCACGTAGCTGTCAGCGTCAGTCGGAGCAACGTCGTTACCTTCTGCATCTTTGTAGCCGACGCAGATATTGATGGTTTCCAGACCGTCGAGCACGTCCAGTTTGGTCAGGCAGATGCCCGAGATGCTATTCACATCGATAGCGCGACGCAGGATAACGGCATCGAACCAGCCGCAACGACGAGCACGGCCGGTCGTCGCGCCAAACTCGTGACCTTGTTTAGCCAGATGCGCACCTACCTCGTCGAACAGTTCAGTCGGGAATGGACCCGAGCCTACGCGCGTGGTGTAAGCCTTGGTGATACCCAGGATGTAGTCCAGGAACATAGGGCCAACACCCGAACCGGTAGCGACGCCACCAGCGGTGGTGTTCGAACTGGTCACATAGGGGTAGGTACCGTGGTCGATGTCCAGCAACGAACCTTGGGCGCCTTCGAACATGATGTCTTTGCCAGCGCGACGCAGGTCGTGCAGCTCAGCGGTAACGTCCAGCATCAGCGGCTTGAGCAGCTCAGCGTATTCTTTGCATTCAGCCAGGGTCTTGTCGAAGTCAATGGCTGGCTCTTTGTAGTAACCGACCAGCATGAAGTTGTGGTACTCCACCAGTTCACGCAGCTTGTCTTCAAAGCGCGGCATGTTGAGCAGGTCGCCAACACGCAGGCCACGACGCGCGACCTTGTCTTCGTAGGCTGGGCCGATGCCGCGACCGGTAGTACCGATCTTCAGCTCGCCACGCGCCTTTTCACGGGCTTGGTCCAGCGCAACGTGGAAGGACAGGATCAGCGGGCAGGACGGGCTGATACGCAGGCGCTCGCGCACTGGTACACCCTTCTCTTCCAGCTTGTTGATCTCACGCAGCAGGGCGTCCGGTGCAACCACCACGCCGTTACCGATCAAGCATTGCACGCCTTCGCGCAGCACGCCGGACGGGATCAGGTGCAGCACGGTTTTCTCACCGTCGATCACCAGCGTGTGACCTGCGTTGTGGCCACCCTGGTAGCGCACTACGGCGGCAGCATGTTCGGTCAGCAGATCAACGATCTTGCCTTTGCCCTCATCACCCCATTGGGTGCCCAGGACTACGACATTCTTACCCATAACACTTGTCCTCATTCGCGCAAACTTGGCGCCGGCTGATACCGGCGGGAAATCTCAAATGGCCAGCGGCAGTACCTGCCAAAGCCCGTTTTGCTGAATCAATTGCCGATCGCAATCCGCCTCGACGGCGGCAGTCAATGGCTGCCCAGGCAAGGCCTGAACCACCCGCTGACCTTCACTGCGCAATTGGCAGACCAACTGCCAGAGTGCTGCATCGCTGCTGTCGGGCATCCAGATCCCGCCAGACGGCAACACAACCTCGGCCCGCCCCAGTGTGACCAGGGTCTTCAAATCCGTGGAGAAACCCGTGGCTGGGCGTGCCCGGCCAAAGTCTGCTCCGATGTCGTCGTAACGACCGCCCTGGGCGATCGACTGACCGACACCCGGGACGAAAGCGGCAAACACCACACCGGTGTGGTAGTGGTAGCCACGCAATTCACCCAGGTCAAAATACAGCGGCAGCTCTGGATAGCGAGCCGCCAGGCGCTCGGCGATGGCCAGCAGGTCATCGAGTGCAGCCAATACCGCAGCCGGCGCACGCCCCAGACGCACGCGCGCCTCGGCAAGCACTTCGCGGCCACCGCACAGCTCGGTGAGTGAACGCAGCATGCCGGCGAGATCCGCAGGCAGGTTGGCGGTCAGCTCGATCACTTCGTCGACGGCCTTGCGCTGCAAGGCGTCGAACAGCTGTTGCTCGACTGCACCGGACAAACCGGCCGCACGCGCCAGGCCACGATAGATTCCGACATGCCCCAGGTCCATGTGCACATCCGGCACGTCGGCCAGTTGCAGCATGGCCAGCATCAGACTGATCACTTCAACGTCGCTGACCGGACTGGCGTCGCCGTACAGCTCGGCACCGAGCTGGATCGGGCTGCGCGAAGTCGACAGTGCACGCGGCAAGGCATGCAGCACGCTACCGGCATAGCACAGGCGGCTCGGCCCTTCACGACGCAAGGTGTGCGCATCGATACGCGCTACCTGCGGGGTGATGTCGGCACGAAAGCCCATCTGCCGCCCCGATTGCGGGTCGATAACCTTGAAGGTCCGCAGATCCAGGTCCTGGCCGGCACCGGTGAGCAGCGATTCCAGGTACTCGATATGCGGGGTCACGACGAACTCGTAACCCCAGCTCTGGAACAGATCCAACACCTGACGACGCGCGATTTCGATGCGCGCCGCCTCAGGTGGCAGTACTTCTTCGATGCCATCTGGCAGCAGCCAGCGGTCTACCGTTGCCATTACGCCATTTCCCCTTTGGTCCGGGCGGCCTGCCCGCGGGCTAGCCTTGAGTGAAGCAGGTATCGCCAAACTATGACGCGCAGCACTGATTCCAGCGCAACCGCCGTGCCGATACCCTCAAATACCTTGGGCTGCGCTGTAGACCGGTGACGGCTTGCGGCCGTTCAGTCTTGCAGACGCAAAAAAGCCGGGAATTTCCCGGCTGCCGCATCATACACCCGTTTTCTCGCAGGATCACCCCGCCAGGCATTTTAACCGCCCGGCGGGGTGCAACCTGACTACTTGGCTTTGTCCATGAAGCGGAAGAACTCGCTGCTCGGATCGAGCACCAGTACATCGCTCTTGTTGGCAAAGCTTTCGCGGTAGGCCTTGAGACTGCGGTAGAACGCGTAGAAGTCCTGGTCCTGACCATAGGCCTTGGCGTAGATCGACGCCGCCTGGGCATCACCATCACCACGGGTCTCTTCCGATTCCCGATAGGCTTCTGCCAGCAGGACACGGCGCTGACGGTCGGCGTCGGCACGAATACCTTCGGCCAACTCGTTACCCTTGGCGCGGTGCTCGCGGGCTTCACGCTCACGCTCGGTGCTCATACGCTCGAACACGCTGCGGTTTACTTCCTTGGGCAGGTCGATGGCCTTGACGCGAACGTCGACCACTTCGATACCCAGTTCCTTGCTGGCCATGCGGTTCAGCGAGGCAGTGATGTCAGCCATCAGTGCATCACGTTCACCGGAAACCACTTCGTGCAGGGTGCGCTTACCGAACTGGTCACGCAGGCCGCTTTCCAGACGACGCGACAGACGTTCGTCGGCAATCTGCTTGAGGCCCGAAGTTGCCGTGTAGAAACGCTCGGCATCCTTGACTCGCCATTTGGCGTAGGCATCAACCATCACCGCTTTCTTTTCCAGGGTCAGGAAGCGCTGGGTCGGGGCATCCAGGGTCATCAGGCGGGCGTCGAACTTGCGCACCTGGTTGACGTAAGGAACCTTCACATGCAGGCCAGGCTGAACATCGGCCTGAACCACGCGACCAAATTGCAGCAGTACCGCACGCTCGGTCTGGGACACGATGTAGAAGCTGTTCCAGGCCACGATCGCCAGCACCACGGCTACGATCAGGGCGATCAGCGATTTATTGCTCATCAGCGGCTCTCCCTAGTACGCAACTGTGTTTGCTGCTGTTGCAGCTCCGCTGCTGCGCGATTGGCCGCGTCGTTGGCCGAAGGCGCGACGTTCACTGGCGCACTGCTGCTACGGCTGCCTTCAACCATCTTGTCCAGCGGCAGGTACAGCAGGTTGTTCTGGCCATCCTTACCGGAAACCAGAACCTTGCTGGTGTTGCTGTAGACTTCCTGCATGGTGTCCAGGTACAGACGCTGACGGGTCACCTCAGGTGCCTTGCGGTATTCGGCGACCAGCTTGGTAAAGCGATCAGCCTCACCCTTGGCACGCGAGACCACTTCGTCACGGTAACCGTTGGCATCCTCGATGATCCGCTGGGCCTGACCACGGGCTTCTGGCACCACGCCATTGGCGTAGGACTCGGCCTGGTTGCGGGCGCGCTGCTCGTCTTCACGGGCACGGATCACGTCGTCGAAGGCTTCCTGCACTTCACGCGGGGCTGCCGCGCTCTGTACGTTGACCTGGGTGACGGTGATACCGGTACGGTAGGTATCGAGGAAGCGTTGCAGACGCTCCTTGATTTCCACGGCCATCTGCTCACGACCTTCGGTCAGCACCTTGTCCATGGCGGTGGAACCCACCACGTGACGCAGGGCACTGTCGGTCGCGTGCTGCAGGCTGACTTCAGGCTGATCGACGTTCAGCACGAAATCCTGCAGGTTGGTGATCTTGTACTGCACGGTCAGCGGCACTTCGACGATGTTCTCGTCTTCGGTGAGCATCTGCCCCTGCTTGGTATAGGCACGCTCACGCGTGACGTTTTCCATGTACTTGCGATCGATCGGCGGGAAGTAGATGTTCAGGCCCGGCCCTACGGTTTCGTAGTATTTACCGAAGCGCAGCACTACCGCCTGCTCCTGTTCGTCGACCACATACACGGCGCTGTACAGCCAGATAGCCGCCAGCACAGCCAGCCCGATGCCGAGCAGGCCGAAGCCACCGCCCTTGCCGATGCCGCTGTCACCACCGCGTTTCTTGCCACTGCCGAACATGCCGTTCAGGCTGTCCTGCAGCTTGCGGAAGGCCTCGTCGAGATCCGGCGGTCCTTTCTTGTCGCCACCACCGCGGCGGCCGCCCCAAGGATCCTGATTATTCGAGTTGCCACCCGGCTCATTCCAAGCCATAGCGCTCTCCATCTGATAAAGCAAAGACGCACCCACGGCGCGCCGTCCAATGCTACAGAATGCCTGTCACGGCTGCCCGACCGCGTCGCCGGGCTTTTATTGCAAAGTGTGTTGCTCAATGAACTCAGCGGGCTTCAAGCCTTCGC
The DNA here is from genome assembly GCF_049310525.1 of Pseudomonas sp. GZD-222. Lineage (NCBI taxonomy): Bacteria > Pseudomonadati > Pseudomonadota > Gammaproteobacteria > Pseudomonadales > Pseudomonadaceae > Pseudomonas > Pseudomonas sp. GZD-222. The sequence continues at coordinate 8,417 of NZ_JBMOWO010000086.1, read as the reverse complement.
GACTGACCAGGCGATTGAACTCGACCCTAGACACCCGCACAGCCAGAAGACTGCTGCCTTCATCGTCGTGCTCTTCGCCCTGCACTGCGCCCAATGCAAAGAATTGCGCGCGCAATCGCGCAAAACGCTGTTCAAGGCGCAAGGTTCCGATAAACAGGTCATCCCCCAGCAACTCGGCGACCGCCTGCCCCACCAGTTCCAGGCCGCGCCCATCACGCGCCGAGACCCAGACTCGCTGCGGTTTGCCGTCGGCATCGCGCTGAATCTGCGGCTCGACACCCTCAAGCAGGTCGAGTTTGTTATAGACCTCGAGGATCGGCAAGCCTTCTGCACCAATCTCCCCCAGTACTGCCATGACCTGCTCGATCTGTTCCATGCGATCCGGCTCGTGAGCGTCGATCACGTGCAGCAGCAGATCAGAGTTGCTCGACTCTTCGAGCGTAGCCCGAAAAGCTTCGACCAGCTTGTGCGGCAGGTGGCGAATGAAACCCACGGTATCGGCCAGCACGATCGGCCCGACGTCGTCGAGCTCAAGCCGGCGCAGGGTCGGGTCGAGGGTCGCAAACAACTGGTCGGCGGCGTAGACCTCGGATTCGGTCAGGGCATTGAACAGGGTCGATTTGCCGGCGTTGGTATAGCCGACCAGGGACACTGAAGGAATATCTGCCCGCTTGCGCCCACGGCGAGCTTGCTCGCGCTGGCTGCGGACCTTCTCCAGCCGCGCCTTGATCTGGCGCAGTCGTACCCGCAGCAGACGGCGGTCGGTTTCCAGCTGGGTTTCACCCGGACCGCGCAGACCGATACCGCCTTTCTGCCGTTCAAGGTGCGTCCAGCCGCGGACCAGTCGCGTGCTCATGTACTCAAGCTGGGCCAGTTCGACCTGCAGCTTGCCTTCATGGGTGCGCGCCCGCTGGGCGAAGATATCGAGAATCAGACCGGTGCGGTCAAGCACGCGACACTCGAAGACTCGTTCGAGGTTACGTTCCTGACTGGGGGTGAGGGTGTGATTGAAAATCACCAAATCTACCTGTTCGGCTTTGACCAGGTCGCGTAGTTCCTCGACCTTGCCGCTGCCAATCAGGTATTTGGCGGTGGGCTGATGTCGCGCCACATTGGCGAACACGACTATATCGGCCCCAGCCGACAGTGCCAGCTCCCGAAACTCCTGCGGATCTTCGCGCGCCTCAGGGTTCTGACCTTCCAAGTGAACGAGGACCGCTCGTTCACCACCACCGTGGCGCTCAAAGAACAAAGCAGACTCCTATCAGGCGTTACCTGGCTCAGCGTCGCCATGCTCGGATTCGGTTGCGCTTGGCAGACGAATCGGACGCACTGGCACTACTGTCGAGATCGCGTGCTTGTAAACCATCTGGCTGACAGTGTTTTTCAGCAGAATCACGAACTGGTCGAAGGATTCGATCGTGCCTTGCAGCTTGATGCCGTTAACCAGATAGATCGAAACCCCAACTTTTTCTTTTCTCAAAGTATTCAAGTAAGGGTCTTGTAGCGAATGCCCTTTTGACATATGCCGCACTCCTGTAAGGATCAATAGTAAAAAAATCAAAGAAAAACTGATGGCTCAAGCCGCCCCACCCCAAGGATAGACGGCAATTGCAAGGACTCAGCTCAATATGGAGACCGATCCCAGGTATTTCAAGGTGCGAGACAGATTGTCGCAAGCCAGGCTATCCAACCAATGCAGATCAGCCCAACTACGCAACCAGGTGAATTGCCGTTTCGCCAATTGGCGAGTGGCAATAATGCCGCGCTCCTGCATTTCAACTGATGTTAACTTGCCATCAAGATGATCCCAGACCTGGCGATAACCAACCGCCCGTATAGACGGCAGTCCCGCATGCAAGTCACTTCTGGCTCGCAGCAATCGGACCTCGTCAACGAAGCCCTGTTCCAGCATTTGCCCAAATCGTAGCGCAATTCGTTCGTGCAATACGTGACGATCATTAGGCGCAATGGCCAGGCTGGCGACAGTATAGGGCAAATGACCCGTCCCCGAAGGGCCTGCGGCGCTACTTTCCGCGGATTGACGCTGACGATGCGCTGTCATAGTCAGGCCACTGACCCGATAAACCTCGAGCGCGCGAATCAGACGCTGGGGGTCATTCGGGTGAATTCTCGCCGCCGATTCCGGATCGACCGCCGCCAACTGTTGATGCAGCCCTTGCAAACCAAGGCGTGCAGCCTCCTCTTCGAGTTCGGCGCGCACCTGCGGGTCGGCAGCGGGCATATCGGCCAGCCCTTCGAGCAGGGCTTTGTAATAGAGCATGGTGCCACCGACCAGCAGCGGTATTTTGCCGCGTGCAGTGATATCGGCCATGGCCTCAAGCGCATCGCGACGAAAATCGGCAGCCGAATAGCTTTGCGCGGGATCGAGGATGTCGATCAAGCGGTGCGGATGGGCAGCCAACACCTCTTTCGAGGGTTTGGCGGTGCCGATATCCATGCCCCGATAAACCAGCGCCGAATCAACGCTGATCAACTCGCAAGGCAGGACCTTGGTCAGTTCGATGGCCAGATCGGTCTTGCCCGCCGCAGTCGGGCCCATCAGGAATATCGCGGGAGGTTTACCACTCATTTTATCGACCGCGCAGAAACAGTTTGTCCAGATCGTCCAGGCCCATTTGGGTCCAGGTCGGACGACCGTGGTTGCATTGACCGCTGCGCTCGGTGTTTTCCATGTCGCGCAGCAGACCGTTCATTTCTGCCAGCGCCAAGCGCCGATTGGCACGAATGGCGCCATGACAGGCCATGGTGCCGAGCAGTTCGTTCAAGTGCGCCTGAATACGGTCGCTGGTACCGTACTCCATCAAGTCAGCCAGAACGTCCTGAACCAGACGGTTGGCCTCGGCCTGCTTGAGCAGGGCCGGAATCTGCCGGATCGCCAGGCTTTCCGGGCCCAGGCGCTGCAGCTCGAAGCCCAGGCGCTGGAACCATTCGGCGTGCTCTTCGGCACAATCGGCCTCGCGCTGGCTCAACGCCAGCGACTCGGGCACCAGCAGCGGCTGGCCGCTAAGACCTTCGCTGGCCATGGCAACCTTCAGGCGCTCGTACATGATGCGCTCATGGGCCGCGTGCATGTCCACCAGCACCAGACCCACGGCATTCTCGGCCAGAATATAGATGCCCTTGAGCTGCGCCAGGGCGTACCCCAGTGGCGGAATATCCCCCTGACTGTCAGGCAGCACAACAGGCGCCGACTCGTTCAGCGGAGAAAAGAATTCACGGTAGACACTCTGCGCCTCGGCGGCCGGTACAGGCTGGGCCGGGCGCGGCGTGTACTGATACTGGTAACCGCCACCATTGCCGCCGCCAGCGCCCACAGGACGCATTCCCGGCTCAGCCACAGGCTGCTCAAGCAGATTCGCCGCAAGGCGCATTTCACCCTGCGGGCCGAATTCACCAGCTTCGATACCACTGGGGCGAATGATTTCGCTGGTCGCAGCAGGTGCAGCCAGTTGATCTTCAGGGCGCACGTCGGCCAGGGCCCGGTGCAATGTGCCATAAAGGAAGTCGTGGACCATGCGCCCGTCGCGAAAGCGCACTTCATGCTTGGTCGGGTGTACGTTGACGTCGACGCCGGTGGGATCGACCTCCAGGAACAGCACGAACGTCGGGTGCCGACCATTGAACAGAACATCGCGATAGGCCTGGCGCACTGCATGGGCAACCAGCTTGTCGCGCACCGCACGACCGTTGACGAAGAAATACTGCAAGTCGGCCTGGCTGCGCGAGAAGGTCGGCAAGCCTACCCAACCCCACAGGTGCAAACCATTGCGCTCGATCTCGATCGGCAACGCCTGCTCGAGAAAGCCCGGACCGCAGATCGCCGCCACACGCCGGGCGCGGGCCGTATCGTCGAGGGCTTCATGCAGGCTGAGGATGCTCTTGCCGTTGTGGCGCAGGTGAAAGGCCACATCGAAACGCGCCAGCGCCAGGCGCCGGATCACCTCCTGCAGGTGATCGAATTCGGTTTTCTCGGTCTTGAGGAACTTGCGCCGGGCCGGCGTGTTGAAGAACAGGTCGCGCACTTCTACCGAAGTCCCGGCCGGGTGCGCCGCAGGCTGCACCCGCGGGGACATGTCGCGGCCTTCGGTTTCCACTTGCCAGGCCTGCTCGGCGTCGCGGGTACGCGAGGTCAGGGTCAGGCGCGCAACCGAGCTGATCGACGCCAGGGCCTCACCGCGAAAACCCAGGCTCATCACCCGTTCGAGGTCTTCGAGGTCGCGAATTTTACTGGTGGCATGACGCGCCAGCGCCAGGGGCAGGTCATCGGCGGCGATTCCGCGACCGTCGTCACGCACCCGCAGCAGCTTGACGCCACCCTGCTCGACTTCCACGTCGATACGCCGGGCACCGGAGTCCAGGCTGTTTTCCAGCAGCTCCTTGATCACCGACGCCGGGCGCTCGACCACCTCACCGGCGGCGATCTGGTTCGCCAGCCGCGGGCTGAGCAGCTCAATCCGTGCGCTATCGGTCATTGCTGGGACGCCAGAGCGGTAGTGGGAATATTCAGGCTCTGACCGACCTTCAGCTCATCGGTCTTGAGGTTGTTGGCGGAACGCAGGCTGGCCACGTTGACCTGATAGCGAACCGCAATCATGGCCAGCGTCTCACCCGGCCGCACGCTATGTTCGCGCGGCCCCTGGGCGATCTTGCCGCTGTCACGCAGGAACGCAATATAGGTACCTGGCGGCGGGTTCTGCTGGAAGAACTGGCGTACGCCACTGTGAATCGAGCGCGCCAGCGATTGCTGGTGGCTCACAGTAGCCAGTTTTGCGGCCTCGTTAGCGTTGGAAATAAAGCCGGTTTCCACCAGGATCGAAGGGATGTCTGGCGATTTGAGCACCATGAAGCCCGCCTGCTCGACCCGGCGCTTGTGCAGCGGCGTGACCCGACCCATGTTGCCCAGGACTTTTTGCCCGACGTTCAGGCTCGAGCTCAATGACGCAGTCATCGACAGGTCGAGCAGCACACCGGCGAGCATGCGGTCCTTGTCGTCGAGGCTGACGTTGCCAGCACCGCCGATCAGGTCCGAACGGTTTTCACTGTCCGCCAGCCAGCGGGCGGTTTCCGAGGTGGCGCCTCGATCGGACAGGGCGAACACCGAGGCACCGAAGGCCGCCTTGGACGGCGCGGCGTCGGCGTGGATCGAGATGAACAGGTCGGCGCCCTTCTTGCGAGCGATCTCGGTGCGCTTGCGCAGCGGGATGAAGTAGTCGCCGGTGCGCGTCAGCTCAGCGCGAAAGCCCTTCTCGCTGTTGATCTGGCGCTGCAGTTCTTTGGCAATCGCCAGCACGATGTCTTTTTCGTGTTGGCCCTTGGAGCCCGAAGCACCCGGGTCTTCGCCACCATGGCCGGCATCGATGGCGATAACGATGTCACGCTTGCCATTGGGCACCGGGGTCAGCTTGATTGCCGGCTGCGCAGGCGTCACCGGCACAGCAGGCGTCGTGGCAACCGGAGGGGTTGGCGGCGGCGAGACGGCGTCGGCAGCCTGGTCGTACAGGTCGACGACCAAACGATTGCCGTACTGGGCGTTAGGCGCCAAGGTAAAGCTTTTCGGGGTAACCGACTTGCTCAGGTCAATCACCACACGCAGGTCGGTGGGCGTACGCTGGGCTGAGCGTACGCTGGTAATCGGGGTGTTGGAGGTCGACACGTTCAACGGCGCCGCCAGGGTCGCGCCATTGATGTCGATGACCAGGCGATCCGGGGCGCTCAGGGTGAATACACTGTGCTGTACCGGGCCTGAAAGGTCGAATACCAGACGTGTGTTGTCCGGCGCTCGCCACAAACGCACACTTTTGACTTGCGTGACGGCCAGAGCCTCAACAGTTACCGCCGTAAGCAGCAATCCTACGACCGCAACCAGTGCGCGAATGCGCATACCTATCCCCATTTTCTATTTGAATTCCAAGGCCAGAGCGGCACACCAGGCTTCGCCACGTGCCCCCTGCGGCGACAGGTTGAGCGAACGACCGCTCGCCTGGGGGCTTATGGTAATGGTCAGGTCGGGCTTTGGCAAAATACCCGCCCCTTTTTGGGGCCATTCGAACAGGCACAGGGCATCATTTTCGAAGTAATCGCGAATCCCGATGTACTCCAGCTCTTCGGGATCGACCAGACGATAGAGGTCGAAGTGAAACGCACGAATGTCGCCGATTTCGTAGGGTTCGACCACAGTAAAAGTAGGGCTTTTAACTGCCCCTGTGTGCCCGAGGCCACGGATGATGCCGCGCGACAGAGTGGTTTTACCCATCCCCAGGTCGCCTTCGAGAAAAATTACACCGTGACCTTTGGTCACTTCGGCGATACGGGTGCCGAAGCGGACCATGGCCTCTTCGTCGGCCAAAAACAGGGTTACACCTGACACGCTGAATGCTCCTCCAATAAATGACGAATCGCCGGCACCAGATCACTGGCCGCCAGCCCACGACCCTGCACACCAAGACGCTCACCCGCGCAGGCATGCAGCCAGACACCCAGCCGCGCGGCGTCCCAGCTCGACATCCCCTGGGCTAGCAACGCCCCCAGCACGCCGCTGAGCACATCACCCAGGCCCGCACCAGCCATCGCCGGGTGTCCACGCGTGCACAGAGCAAGTTGCCCGGCCGGGTCAGCCACCAGGGTGCCCGCCCCCTTCAGCACGCATATGACCGCATATTTGCGCGCCAGTTTGCGTGCTGCCCCGGCGCGGTCAGCCTGCACTGCCTCAGTAGATATACCCAGCAGCCGCGCAGCCTCGCCCGGATGCGGAGTAATGATCGAGCCTGGTGCCAGGGCCAACGGCGCTCTGGCCAGCAGGTTCAAGGCATCCGCGTCCCACACCTGTGGCATCCGCGCGCAGGTCACCGCCGACAGCAAGCTGCGTCCCCAGGCCGCCTGGCCAAGGCCAGGGCCCACCACCACTACCGATGCACGCTCAATGGGGGTTATCAACTGATTGGCCGAGTGCACCCCCAGGCTCATCACCTCCGGCAACCGCGCCAATGCGGCGGGCACCTGCTCACTGCGAGTGGCCAGCGAAACCAGCCCGGCACCACAGCGCAACGCGGCTTCGGCGCTGAGCATTACGGCGCCACCCGTGCCACGGTCGCCGCCGACCACCAGCACATGGCCAAAGTCACCTTTCTGGGCCGTCAAAGGCCGTGGTGCGAGTGGCACCAGGACGACACTGGTGAGGATCTGCGGCTGGTTTGCAGGGTGTTTGGTCTGAGGCATGGGTCAAAGGCTCCGATGTCTGGCAGAATTATACGCACCTGAGTCTGCGTTGCCTTAATTCCCATGTCTGCTACCCCCGATCTTCCCGCACTGGCCCAATCCATCAAGGACTGGGGCAAAGAGCTCGGCTTTGCCCATGTCGGCATCGCCGGGGTGGATCTTGCCGAGCATGAACAGCACTTGGAACGCTGGCTGGCAGCGGGCTATCACGGCGAAATGGACTACATGGGCGCCCATGGAAGTAAACGCTCGCACCCCGACCAGTTGGTGCCCGGCACCCTGCGCGTGGTGTCGCTGCGTATGGACTATCTGCCTGGCGACACGCGCATGGCGCAACAACTGGCCCATCCGGAAAAAGCCTACATCTCCCGCTATGCACTGGGTCGCGACTACCACAAGCTGATTCGCAAACGTGTGCAGCATCTGGCCGAACGCATCCAGAAAGAAGTCGGCCCCTTCGGCTTTCGTGCCTTTGTCGACAGTGCCCCGGTGCTGGAAAAGGCCATTGCCGAGCAGGCGGGCCTGGGCTGGATTGGCAAGAACACCCTGCTGCTCAACCGCAAGGCCGGCAGCTACTTCTTTCTGGCCGAGCTGTTCGTCGACCTGCCATTACCGGTCGATGCGCCGCAGGTCAGCGAACACTGCGGGCGTTGCACGGCCTGTCTGGACATCTGCCCCACCCAGGCGTTTGTCGGCCCTTATGTGCTGGACGCCAGGCGCTGCATCTCGTACCTCACCATCGAGCTGAAAAACGCCATCCCCGAAGAGCTGCGCGCGCTGATTGGCAATCGGGTATTCGGCTGCGACGACTGCCAGATCGTCTGCCCGTGGAACCGCTTTGCCCGTCCTACAGGCGAGACTGACTTCAAACCCCGGCACAACCTCGACAGCGCAGAACTGGCAGAGCTGTTCATGTGGGACGAGCAGACCTTTCTCGACAGTACCGAAGGCTCACCGCTGCGGCGCGCCGGTTATGAGCGCTGGTTGCGTAACCTGGCGGTTGGGCTGGGCAATGCGCCCTCGACCATCCCGGTACTGGAAGCACTGAAAGCACGGCAGGACTATCCGTCGGAACTGGTGCGCGAGCATGTGGAGTGGGCGCTTGGGCAGCACTCATCGCGGGGGGGGAAAAACCCCCCCACCCCACCCCCCCCGGGGAGGAACGCTCCCCCCACCCA
>NZ_JBMOWO010000085.1:0-11527 GCF_049310525.1 Pseudomonas sp. GZD-222 | reverse complement strand
AACTGTGCCGCGAGTATTTGGGTTGGGCTCGTGGGCAGCACTCATCGCGGGGCAAGCCCGCTCCCACTGTCTAAGCCCGGTGGGAGCGGACTTGCCCCGCGATACGGTTACCGACTCAATGCTCGTCGTTGTAATGAAACTTCGGCATTTCCCAGTGAAAGCGAATCGCCAACAGGCGCAGCAGCAGGCCGCCGAACAAGGTCAACAGGATCGCCTGCTCACCCGGCACGTTGAAATGAACGCAGCCCAGATAGAACCAGGCGGCGGCAAAAGAAACGCTCGCATACAACTCACGACGGAAGATCAGCGGAATATCGTTACAGAAGATATCCCGGAGAATGCCGCCAAAGACCCCGGTGATGACTCCGCTTATAGACGCCACCAGCATGCCCTGGCCCATTTCCAGCGCGGTCATGCAGCCAATCAGGGTAAAAGCGACCAGGCCCAGCGCATCGAGCACCAGGAACAATGAGCGCAGGTGCCGCATCAAGGGCGCGATGAAGATCGTCATCAGTGCGGCAAAGCTGGTCAGCACCAGGTATTCCGGGTGTTTGACCCAGGTCAGCGGGTAGTGCCCAAGCAACACATCACGCACCGAGCCGCCGCCCAGGGCGGTAACACAGGCAATCAGCACCACGCCAAACCAGTCCATGCCGCGGCGCCCGGCAGACAGCGCGCCAGTCATGGCTTCAGCAGTGATTGCAATGAGGTAGAGCATCAACAACATGGCGCAGATCCGTGCAATGGGGCGCGCAGTCTAACCAGTTGCCTCAAGCACCAACAGGGGGCGCCGCACGGATTGTCTGTACAACCGTGCGGCGATGCGATCAGAACTTGATGAAGTGTTCGCGATAGTGGCGAAGTTCGTTGATCGACTCGCGAATATCGTCCAGTGCCAGGTGGGTGCCACCCTTCTTGAAGCTGTCGCGCACGTCAGGGGCCCAGCGTGCCGCGAGCTCCTTGAGCGTCGAGACATCAAGGTTGCGGTAATGGAAGTAGTTCTCCAGGCCGCGCATGTGGCGGTAGAGGAAGCGGCGGTCCTGGCAGATGCTGTTGCCGCAGATCGGCGACTTGCCTTTCGGTACCCACTGCTCCAGAAAGGTAATGGTCTGGGCCTCGGCCTCGGCCATGCCGACCTTACTGTCCTTGACCCGCTGGGTCAGGCCGGAAGCGCCGTGGGTGCGGGTGTTCCACTCATCCATGCGCGCCAGCACCTCGTCACTGTGGTGAATGGCGATCACCGGCCCTTCGGCCAAGGTGTTGAGGTCACTGTCGGTGACGATGGTGGCCATTTCAATGATGACGTCGTGGTCCGGATCCAGACCGGTCATTTCCAGGTCGATCCAGATCAGGTTCTGTGGGTTCTGCATGATTCTGCTCCTCGGTAGGTGCGCAGTTTAGCTTAGTGGAGCGTGCTAAACTCCTCGCCGTTTAATAATGCATGCCGAACACGGAACCTTCATGGCCAAACGCCAGCTCAATCGTCGCCAAAATTGGCGGATCGAAAAAATCCAGGGTGAACGCGCTGCCCGCGCCGCCAAACGCGAACAACAGACCCTGCAGGAGCTCGAAGGTGGTGACCTGGGCCCTGAGCAACTGGGCCTGGTGATCGCTCACTTTGGCGTGCAGGTCGAGGTCGAGGCACAGGACGGCGATGACGCAGGCCAGGTGTTCCGCTGCCACCTGCGTGCCAACCTCCCGGCGCTGGTAACCGGCGACCGGGTCGTCTGGCGCGCCGGCAATCAGGGTATTGGCGTGATCGTTGCGCAAATGCCGCGCAATACCGAGCTGTGCCGTCCTGACAGCCGTGGTCAGCTCAAGCCGGTTGCAGCCAACGTCGACCTGATCGTGATTGTCTTCGCCCCGGCGCCGGAACCGCATGCCAACCTCATCGACCGCTACCTGGTAGCCGCCGAACACGCCGGTATTCGCCCCCTGCTGCTGTTGAACAAGGCCGACCTGATCGACGAACAGAACGCCCCGGCGCTCAACGCGTTGCTGGCCGTGTACAGGCAACTGGGTTATCCGTTGCTGGAAGTGTCGGCGCACCATGGCGATGGCATGCAGCAGCTGCAAGCGCGCCTGGACGGGCATATCAGCGTGTTCGTGGGGCAGTCCGGGGTCGGCAAGTCTTCGCTGGTCAACAGCTTGCTGCCCGAGGTACAGACCCGGGTAGGCGACCTGTCGGAGTGGTCCGGCCAAGGCACGCACACCACCACAACCGCGCGTCTCTACCACTTCCCGGGTGGCGGTGAACTGATCGACTCCCCGGGCATTCGCGAATTCGGCCTGGGTCATGTCAGCCGCGCCGATGTCGAAGCCGGCTTTATCGAGTTCAACGACCTGCTCGGCACCTGCCGTTTTCGTGACTGCAAGCACGATCGCGAGCCCGGCTGCGCGCTGCTCAAGGCCCTGGAAGACGGCCGCGTCCAGCAACAGCGGATGAACAGCTACCGCTCGATCATTGCCAGCTTGCCTCAAGACACATATTGAGGCTGAAAATGAGGCTCGCAACGAGCCTCATCGCGTCAAAGTAAGACCTTTCTGAAGGAAAAATTACCACGCAAAGCAGGACCATTCTGTATTGCTAGTGGTCCCTTGCCGCCATACAAGCTTTCATTGATTGTCGCCTTTCAGGTTCGCCACGACGAAGCGAATCATCCCTCTGCTCTGAGTATGAAAGGAATCAACAATGACAATCCGATCCTTACGTATCTATTGCCCAACCTGTGTACCAGGAGGGCTCGCCTGATGCCTGTCCTTATCAGCTATCGCCACCCACAACGCCTTGATGCCTACATCATCAGCGAGCGCCTGAAACTGGAAGGCATTGCCACTCACCTGGACCTGTTCGACAGCGACGTCGGGCTGAGCGCCGACGATATCAGCGGCCTGATCAGCAGCAATATCAATAGCTGCACCCACGTGATCGGCGTCCTCTCTCAGGACCACGCCGATTCCTGGTGGGTGCCCTTCCAACTCGGTGCCGCCACGCTCAGCAATCGCCGGGTATCACTGTATCAATGCATCGACAGCACATTGCCCGACTACCTGGACAAGTGGCCGATCATGAGTTCACGGGAACATATCGACCTGTTCGTGCTCGCCTACCATGATGAACAGACGTTCAAGCGCTCAATTGCCAGAGACGCATCCGACGCCGATGCCACCAATCGTCTCAATGCCGGCTTTTTCCACGCTGACCTGAAGGCCAAAATCCGCCGCGGTTTCTGACCTGCGCCAAAAAGCACAACGCCCGTGAGCATCGCTGCACACGGGCGTTGTCATCAGCGCGCAGGATTATTCCTTGCTCTCATCCATCTTCAATACACCATCCTCGAAGATGTTCAGCTTCTGACGCAGTTCGCGAGGCTGCATCGGCTCGGCCTCAGGTGCCGGCGCTGGAACGCTGCCGTCAGGCGCGGCTGGCGCTGCAGGCTGCGGCTGCTCGCCTTCGAGGGTGCGCTGGGCCTTCTTGGTCAGGACAATGATGTCGATGCGCCGGTTGACCGGATTGAGCGGGTTGGCCCGGTCGAACAGCGACGACGAGGCATAACCGACCACCCGTGCCACCTGAGTATCCGGGTAGCCGCCGGCAACCAAAGCACGGCGCGCGGCATTGGCACGGTTGGCCGACAGCTCCCAGTTGCCGAAGTCACCCGTGCCGGCATACGGCTTGGCATCCGTGTGACCACTGATACTGATCTTGTTCGGCACAGCCTTGATGGTATCGGCCATCGCCAGCAGGATATCTTCGAAATACGGCTGCAGGCGCGCACTGCCCAGGTCGAACATCGGCCGGTTTTCGGCATCCATGATCTGGATACGCAGGCCATCCTGAGTAATTTCGAACAGGATCTGGTCCTTGAACTTCTGCAGTTGCGGGTTCTCTTCGACCTTGTTCTGCAATTCCTGCAACAGCAGTTCGAGACGCTCACGCTCGACCTGCTCGGCCATGCTATCAACCTTGTCCTGATCCAGCTGGATACTGGTGTCCGGTGTCGGCTCGGATTTCACTTCCGGGTTGATGGTCTTTTCCGGCGCGAGCTGTGGCGAACCGCCCAGGTCAATGATGTAGGGAGTGCCACTTTCGGAAAAACCGATCGGATCCTTGAAGTAGCCAGCGATGGCGATCTTCTGTTCCGGTGTGGCCGTAGACAACAGCCAGAGCACCAGGAAGAACGCCATCATCGCCGTGGCGAAGTCAGCAAAGGCAATCTTCCAGGCGCCACCGTGGTGGCCGTCGCCAAAGCGCTTGACGCGCTTGATGATAATGGGCTGGTTGTTCTCCATGACTCAGCGACCGCGAACTGCTTGTTCCAGCTCGGCGAAGCTCGGGCGATGGGCCGGGAACAGCACCTTGCGCCCGAATTCCACGGCCAGCGACGGCGGCATACCGGAGGCCGAAGCCACCAGCGAAGCCTTGATGGCCTCATAGACGTTGAGTTCTTCCCTGGCATCCTGACGCAGGGCGGTGGCCAGCGGGCCGAAGAAGCCGTAGGCGGCGAGAATACCGAAGAAGGTACCGACCAGCGCCGCACCGACGTGCAGGCCGATGGATTTCTGGTCGCCATCGCCCAGCGAGGCCATGGTTACCACGATCCCCAGTACCGCCGCGACGATACCGAAGCCTGGCATGCCGTCGGCAATACCGGTCACGGCATGGGACGGGTGCTCGAGCTCTTCTTTCATGCTCAGCAGCTCCATGTCGAACAGGCCTTCGAGCTCGTGAGGCGCCATGTTGCCGGTAGACATGATGCGCAGGTAGTCGCAGATGAACGCCGTCATACGCTCATCACCCAGCACCGCAGGGTATTTGGCAAAAATCGGGCTGGCGGCGGCGTCCTCAATGTCGGCTTCGATCGCCATCATGCCTTCGCGTCGGCTCTTGTTGAGGATCTCGTAGACCAGCCCGAGCACCTCGATATAGAAGGTGTGGGTAAAGCGCGTACCAAACATCTTCAGCGACTTCTTGATTACATGCATGGTCATGTAACCGGGGTTCGCCTGCAGGAACGCACCAAAGGCCGCGCCGCCGATAATCAGCACTTCGAAAGGCTGAATCAGTGCCGCAATTTTGCCGTGGGATAGAACATATCCGCCGAGCACACTCGCGAATACGACGATGATGCCGATAATTTTAGCCATAGATAGAAAGCACTTACTGTCGTGGTCAGGGTCGTGAGCGGAAGTTAATAAAACTCTTCTTCTACTTATCGGCAGATCTGCGCCAGACTATAGTCAGTCCAGGCGAAAAGCCAGTTCGGCCCCTCCAGCAGGCGTATTGAAACCATCGTGCCAGATCAAACACCAAAAACACTCGATGCCTGGGTCAAGCTGCTCGATAGCGTTCGACTGCCGGTTCCCCTGGCCAGCTACGAGCGGGTAAAAGCCGCCATCGCCGACAGCCGCCGCTCGCTGCGCGACATTGCCGAATTGATGCAGAGCAGCCCGGCCCTGGTACTCAGTGTCATGCGCGAGGCCAATCATCACACCCATACCAGCACCGGTGAACCTGCCGAAAGCCTGGAAATCGCCCTCAATCGCCTGGGGCTGACACGCACGGCAGAACTGCTGGAGCGCCTGCCGGCACTCCCGGAAGACGAGATTGCGCCAACCTTGCGCCAACTGCAGCTGGTCAGCCAGCACGCCAGCCAGCAGGCTAACGGCCTGTTCGCCAGCCGTCTGGCGCGGCTCTGGCAAGAAATCCACTGGGGCAGCCTGCTGTTTCTGTCGCCCTTGTGGCCATTGGCCCTGAGCTTTCCCACGCTGCTCGAAGACTGGGAGCTGCGGGTCGTACACCAGGGCGAGTCGGCAGCACAGGTTGAGAGGGAGCTATTCGGGGTACGGGTGCTAAGCCTGTGCAAGGCGCTAGCCGAACACTGGCGCTTGCCGGAATGGGTCACCCGCGGCTATCACCTGCTGCAGGATGAACGCCGTTTGCTGGCCCAGGCGCTGCATATCGCCCGTGACCCAAGCAGCCTGCATCAGCAGCAGCGCCTGGACGAACACCCAAGCGTGCGCCGCTGGTTCAATCAACCGGCCAACACCGTGCTCCTGGCCAACGGCCTGGCACTGGCGGCACAAGTCGGCTGGACCAACCCGCATGTACGACGCTGGCAATTGCTCACCAGCCTGTACCTGCAGGCTTCAATGGATGATGTGCAACAACTGGTGCACCAACAAGCCGCAACCAGCGCCCGTCATCATGCCGGCCCTGACCTGTTTCACCCTGCCCAAGCCCTGCTCTGGCCCTGGCATCAGCGCCGTCTGCACCCCGGCCAGATTGCACCGCCGCCGCCCTCGGCGCAGGCCCTGGGAACCTGGCGCAAGCTGTGTGCCGAGCTGTTGATCGAGCCCAGCCCGTTCAGCAATGCCATCCACCTGACAACCGTAGCCCGCGATGCCTTGTTCGCCTGTGGCATGCAGCGGGTGATGCTACTGATGACCGATAAGACCCTGAGTCAGCTGCGGGTGCATCAAATTGCCGGGCTTGCGCCTGATGCTGCCAGCCTGGCGCTGCCGATCGAGCAGAGCAAATTGCTCCAGCGCCTGTTGAGTTCGGCTGCGCAACTGCGCCTGACACCGGAAAATCATGCGCAGTTCTCCGCACTGCTCCCCGTCCAGCTGCGTACGCTGTTTCGCAGCGAACACCTGCTATTGCGCTCACTTTCGAGCAATGGCCGCGTAGTGATGCTGCTGATCGCCGATCAAGGCGGAAAACCGCTGACCGACGTCAGCGTGCAAGCCTTTGGCAAAACCGCGCAATGTATCGAACGTGCCCTGACCGCCTTCAGCAACCGCAGCGCATGACCCATGCGCTACAATCGCCCCCTCTGTTCCGCTGTGGAGACTCTGGATGACTGAATTTTCTGGCTTGCCCCTGGTAATCGAGCCGGCTGACCTGCAAGCCCGGCTTGGTGCTCCAGAGTTGATCCTGGTGGATCTGACCAGCGCCAACCGCTATAACAGCGGGCATATCCCGGGGGCTCGCTTTGTCGACCCGAAGCGTACCCAGCTGGGTCAACCCCCAGCGCCGGGCCTGCTGCCGGCCAAAGCCGATCTGGAAAAACTGTTTGCCGAACTCGGCCACAACGCCAATGCGGTCTACGTGGTCTATGACGATGAAGGTGGCGGCTGGGCCGGGCGCTTCATCTGGTTGCTGGATGTGATCGGTCACAAGCACTATCACTACCTCAACGGTGGTGCGCAGGCGTGGCCAGCGAGCACCCTCAGCACCGAAGTACCGGCCGCTGCCAGCGGTACGGTCAGCCTGACCCTGCACGACGAGCCCACGGCCACCCGCGAATACCTGCAAAGCCGTATCGGCGCCGCCGACCTGGCAATCTGGGATGCCCGCAGCCCGGCCGAATACCGCGGCGAGAAAGTCCTGGCCGCCAAAGGCGGACATATTCCAGGCGCAGTCAATTTTGAGTGGACCGCCGGCATGGACATGAATGACGCCTTGCGCATTCGTAAGGACATGCCCGAAATCCTCGAACAGCTGGGCATCAGCAAAGACAAGGAAGTGGTTACCCACTGCCAGACTCATCACCGCTCCGGCTTTACCTACCTGGTGGCCAAGCATCTGGGCTACCCTCGGGTCAAAGCCTATGCCGGATCCTGGGGCGAATGGGGCAACCACCCCGACACCCCTGTTGAAGTTTAAGGAAACCTAATGAAATCCCGCTTGTTCATCATCAGTCAGTACCTGCTGCCTCACCACCTGCTGTCGCGTCTGGCCGGCTGTATTGCCGAATGCCGCGTGCGCTGGTTCAAGAATGCCTTCACCAGCTGGTTCGCCAAACGCTACCAGGTCGATATGTCCCAGGCCCTGGTCGAAGACGTCACTGCTTACGAGCACTTCAACGCCTTCTTCACCCGCGCCCTGAAGCCCGGTGCCCGTCCACTCGACGAGACCCCGGGTGCAGTACTCTGCCCGGCCGACGGTGCCGTCAGCCAACTGGGCCCGATCGAGCACGGTCGCATCTTCCAGGCCAAAGGCCACAGCTTCAGCGCGCTTGAACTGCTCGGCGGTGACCCGGCCAATGCGGCGCCGTTCATGGGCGGCGAGTTTGCCACCATCTACCTGTCGCCGAAGGACTACCACCGCGTGCACATGCCACTGGCCGGTACCCTGCGCGAGATGATCTACGTCCCGGGCCGGCTGTTCTCGGTCAACCAGACCACCGCCGAAAACGTACCGGAACTGTTCGCCCGTAACGAACGCGTAGTGTGCCTGTTCGATACCGAGCGCGGACCGATGGCCGTGGTACTGGTCGGCGCAATGATCGTCGCCTCGATCGAAACCGTCTGGGCTGGTCTGGTAACGCCACCGAAGCGTGAACTGAAGACGTTCCGCTACGACGAAGCCAGCCGCGCTCCGATCCACCTGGAAAAAGGTGCGGAACTTGGCCGCTTCAAGCTGGGCTCGACTGCAGTCGTGCTGTTTGGACCAGAGCAGGTCAAATGGGCCGAAGAACTCGGCGCCGGTTCGGCGGTGAGCATGGGTCAGCGCCTGGCATTGCCTGCCCAGGCCTGAACATGAAAAAGCCCGCAGCGATGCGGGCTTTTTTGTGCCTGGCTTTTAACTACGACCGTCGCGGTCGCGGAAGCCCAAAAGGTACAGCACGCCATCCAGGCCCAAGGTCGAGATCGCCTGCTTGGCCGACTGCTTGACCAGCGGTTTGGCACGGAATGCCACGCCCAAGCCGGCGATAGCCAACATCGGCAGATCGTTCGCGCCGTCGCCCACGGCGATGGTCTGTTCCATCTGCAAGCCTTCCTTGCGCGCCAGTTCACCCAGCAGGTCAGCCTTGCGCTGGGCGTCGACAATCGGCTCAACCGCAACACCGGTAACTTTGCCGTCAACCACTTCCAGCTCGTTGGCAAACACGTAGTCGATGCCCAGCTTGGCCTGCAGCTGCTTGGCAAAGTACGTGAAGCCACCCGACAGGATCGCGGTTTTGTAGCCCAGGCGCTTGAGTTCGGCAAACAGGGTCTCGGCACCTTCGGTCAGACGCAGCGAGGCACCGATTTCGTCGAGCACGCCAACGTCCAGGCCCTTGAGCAACGCCAGGCGCTCTTTGAAGCTGGCGCGGAAATCCAGTTCGCCACGCATGGCCCGCTCGGTGATTTCCGACACCTGCTCGCCCACACCGGCAGCCTTGGCCAGCTCGTCGATCACTTCAGCCTCGATCAGCGTCGAGTCCATATCGAACACCGCCAGGCGGCGGTTACGACGGAACAACGAATCCTGCTGGAAGGCGATATCGACATTGAGTTCCTGCGCCACGCTGAGGAACTCGGCGCGCAGGGCTTGCGGATCGGCCGGTTCGCCACGCACCGAGAACTCGATGCAACCCTTGCCCTGTTCGACCGGCGTATCCAAGGCCACACGCCCGGAGAGTCGATCGATATGGTCAATGTTCAGCCCGTACTTGGCCGTGATCGAGCTGACTCGCTGCAGCTGCTCGGCGGTAACCTTGCGGGTCAGCAATGTCACGATGTGACGCGCTTTGCCCTGGCCCTCGACCCAGCTTTGGTAGTCGGCTTCGGAAACCGGCGTGAAACGGACCTGTTGATCGAGTTCGTTGCCCGCAAACTGAATGTTTTTCAGGACCGTTGAGGCTTTCTCGGTATCCGGGATTTCCACTAGGATGCCGAAGGAAAGGGTGTCATGAATCACCGCCTGACCGATGTCGAGGATGTTCACACCACCCTGAGCCAGAACGCCGGTGATGGCCGCAGTAAGACCCGGACGGTCTTCACCTGTGATGTTAATCAGAACGATTTCGCGCAAAACGGGCTCCGACTCATGGAAAAAAGCACATTCTACCGATTTTCGCTGACCATCGGGCGCAGCCGATGCTTTGCCGGTCCTTGAGCGCTCGCTATACTGCGCAGCAACTTCTCCGACATAAAGAGCCGCGCTCTGTGAACCGGCCCACGCCCGTTAAAACCGACAACTTCTTCCTGCTGATTTTTCACGCTTTGCGCCAACGCCGTGTGCCGCTTGCGCTGCGTATCGCCTGCCATAACGTGCTGCTGGTAGCACTGGCGCTGGTGATCTATGCCTGCGTGATGGGTTTGCAGTTCAAACAGGCCATGCATGAACAAGCCGATGCCCTGGGGCAAAGCCTGACCACGCAGACCGCTACCTCGGCGACCGAGCTGCTGGTGTCCAACGACATCCTCAGCCTCAATGTGCTGCTGGGGAACCTGGTGAAGAACCCCCTGGTTGCCCATGCAGCCATCTACAGCGTCGATAACCGCATCCTTGCCGAAGCCGGCCAGCGCCCGAAGAACGGCCTGCTGGGTGAAGCTGAAGGTCTGTACCAGACCAAAATCACTTTCCAGGACGTGACCGCCGGCCAATTGCGTATCAGCCTGGACATGAGCCAGTTCCAGCAGCCGCTGACCATCAGCCTGCAGAGCATGGGCATCCTTGCCGGTATTCTGCTGGCCCTGGCCCTGGCCATGAGCTTGCGCCTTGGACGCTACATCTCCACGCCGCTGCTGCAGCTGCGGGTCTGGCTGCGCGACATCAACGAGTTCACTCCGGCCACCGACCGCCAGGATGAGATCGGCGACCTGGCGCGCCAGCTGCACACGCGCTTTGCCCCGCCACCGCGGGAAGTCGAGCCGGAGCCCGAAGCGCCGGAAGAAGACGAGGACGAACCCGAGTTTGAAGTGCGTAACCTGCGCGACCCGAGTTTTGACGAAGCCCCTGCTGTTGCCAGGATCAGCAAACCGGTCACCACCGATGACGAAAGTGACGACGCCTTTGCCGACCTGATCGACGACGAAGCGCACAGCGCCCCGCGCCCGGTTGCGCAGCCGGCCAATCGCGAGCCACAGGCCAGTGCCGTACTGGCCGTGCAACTGGGCTCCCAGGAGCAACTTCGGCGTCTGCCGCGGGCGCGTCTGACCGAGCTGCTGGAGCGTTATCGCGACTGCCTTGACCAGGCCGCATCGCTGTATGAAAGCGAAGTGCATACCCTCAACGACGGCAGCACCCTGATGTTGTTCCACAGCCAGGACAGCGGTGAGGACTACCTCACCAACGCCATTTGCTGTGGTGAGTTGCTGCGCGCGCTGGGACACGCCCTGCAGATCGAAGTGGCTGACAGCGGCATTACCCTGCAACTTCAGCTGGGCCTGGCCCTGGGTGAAGACCTGCACGGCCTGAGCCAGATTGATCTGCTGCTGACCGAGAAGGCCCAGGACGCCCTGGCCCTGTCGCAACACAGCCGCAACCTGCTGCTGGTTGAGCGCAAGATCAACGACGATGCCCTTATCCGCCAACGCGCCCGTATCCGTCCGATTGCCAGCCCCGAAGGCGCCTGCTGTGTCGAGCGCCTGATGGAGCCCTACCCGTCGATGCTGGAACGTCAGCTGGCACGGATGCATGAGCGCCGGGTCAAGGGTTGATCTCTGTGCATTGATCGCGCACCCCGGTGGGGGGGGGGGGGGGGGGGGGGGGGGGGGGGGGGGGGGGGGAAGGGGAGGGAGGGGGGTGGAGGCC
>NZ_JBMOWO010000084.1:0-15485 GCF_049310525.1 Pseudomonas sp. GZD-222 | reverse complement strand
ATGGTTGGCCGAGAGAAAGGAGGGAGCCGACACCTTTCCTCTGAGCCACCCCCCCGCTCCCACTGGGACAGCGCCCACAAAAAAAGCCCGCATCGCTGCGGGCTTTTTTATGGCAACTTGTTTAGAAGCGGAACACTTCCAGATCAGTGCGAATCGGAGTCGCCAATGGAATCTTCGGCTTCTCCGGCTCCTTGCGCACTTGTACCGGCGCAGCCTTCTTAGGTGCTTCTTCAACAATCGGAGGCTGGTTGGCCAGAGGCTTGAGGGCAATACTCAACTGCTCGGCAAGCTTTTGCAGCAACTGGCCCTGAGCCTGAACCTGGGCCGCAGCGCTACCCTGGTGCTGTTGCTCCAGATGAACGATACGGTTGTCGCGGACCTGGCCACGGCGATCGAGCAGACGCCATTGGGCATCGAGGATCGCTGGCTGGTTGGTGCCGGAATCCAGACGGGTGATCGACAGCAGGACCTGAACATCCGGCGTGAAGCCGCTAGTGGCCGGTGCCAGGACCACGCGCTGGCTATCCAGGCGCCAGGCCAGTTGACGAACCAGCAACTGATCGATGTCCGCCGACAGGCTGCCGGCCCAACGACCATCAGTCGCTGCAGTCAGGCTGCCATCCGACTGGCGTTGCAGCAGGGTCTCACGCTGCAGGTAGTCGGCGACCGATACCGGGCCGAGCACGACAGCCATGCCCGCGCTTTGCTTGGGTTGGCCAGGCTCACCACTGTCAAGCTGATACAGGGATACCGGCTGGTGCATGCTGCAACCGGCCAGACCGAGTACGCCACTCATCAGCAGAACAAACGGAAGGCGCAGAAATTTCATCATCCCATCCAGGCGGTCGCCACAAGGCAAACCGCAGTGATACTCATATAGATTCATTCGGGCACACAGCCACGCTGGTGCCACAGGGGCCCTATCATCCGCGAAATAGCGGCACGACTCCAGTGTTTCAACCTCGAACGGACGCTAAATTACCCATTCGAGGTCTCTGTTCCGGGTTATCCGGGATTTTCCACCAGCAACGCATCTACCCGCTGGAAGCCACGCGGCAGTTTGTTACCGCGACGGCCACGCTCGCCTTTGTAATGTTCCAGGTCATCGGCCTTCAAAGACAGCGTACGCTTACCGGCCTGCAACACAAGAGTCGCGCCATCGGCAATCACCGCCAGATCAGTGACGTACTCTTCACGGCTGGCGACCCTGTCTCCAGGAATACCGATGATCTTGTTGCCTTTGCCTTTGCCCAGCTGAGGCAGGTCGCTGACCTTGAAGATCAGCAGGCGACCTTCGGTCGTCACCGCTGCCAGCCAGTTATGTTCGCGATCGGCGACCGCACGCGGAGCAATGACCTTGGCGCCATTGGGCAGGCTGAGCAAGGCCTTGCCGGCCTTGTTCTTGGCCTGCAGGTCCTCACCCTTGACCACGAAGCCGTAGCCCGCGTCCGAGGCGATGACGTACAGCGCATCGTCTTCCGGTAGCAGCACACACTCGAAGCCCGCGCCCGGTGGCGGCGTCAGACGTCCGGTCAGCGGCTCGCCCTGGCCACGGGCCGACGGCAGGGTGTGCGCGGCCACCGAGTAACTGCGCCCGGTGGAGTCGATAAACACGGCAAACTGGTTGGAACGCCCGGCTGCAGCAGTCTTGAATCCGTCACCGGCCTTGTATGACAAGCCCGTAGCATCGATGTCATGGCCCTTGGCACAACGCACCCAGCCTTTTTCCGACAACACCACCGTCACCGGCTCGGTTGGCATCAGTTCGTTTTCCGACAGGGCTTTAGCTTCAGCGCGTTCGATGATCGGCGAACGACGGTCGTCGCCATAGGTTTCAGCATCCTTGATCAGCTCGGCACGCACCAGCTTGCGCAGTTTGCTTTCGCTACCCAGCAGCGCGGTCAGTTTGGCTTGTTCCTTGGCCAACTCGTCCTGCTCATTGCGGATCTTCATCTCTTCCAGCCGCGCCAACTGGCGCAGACGGGTTTCGAGGATGTACTCGGCCTGGGTTTCGGTGAGGTCGAAACGGGCGATCAGTGCGGCTTTTGGCTGCTCCTCGGTGCGGATGATGTGGATCACTTCATCCAGGTTGAGGAACGCAACCAGCAAACCTTCGAGCAGGTGCAGGCGACGCTCGACCTTGTCGAGACGGAATTTCAGGCGGCGACGTACGGTCTGCACGCGGAATTCGAGCCACTCGACCAGCAGCGCACGCAGGTTCTTCAGCTGCGGACGACCATCCAGGCCAATGATATTGACGTTGACCCGATAGCTGGACTCAAGGTCGGTAGTAGCGAACAGGTGCTGCATCAGTTCGTCGAGATCAACCCGGTTGGAGCGGGCAATGATCACGATCCGGCACGGGTTCTCGTGGTCCGACTCGTCGCGCAGGTCGGCCACCATTGGCAGCTTCTTGGCCTGCATCTGCGCAGCGATCTGCTCCAGTACCTTGGCCCCGGAAACCTGATGCGGCAGCGCCGTGACCACGATGTCGCCATCTTCAATGCGGTAGACCGCGCGCATGCGCACCGAGCCGCGACCGCTTTCGTAGATTTTCAGCAGCTCGGAACGCGGCGTGATGATCTCGGCTTCGGTCGGATAATCCGGCCCCTGGATATGCTCGCAAAGCTGCTCGACCGTGGCCTTGGGCTCATCCAGCAAGCGCACGCAGGCGCTGGCGACTTCGCGCAGGTTATGCGGCGGCACGTCGGTGGCCATGCCCACGGCAATGCCCGTGGTGCCGTTGAGCAGGATGTTCGGCAAACGCGCCGGCAGCACCGCAGGCTCATCCAGGGTACCGTCAAAGTTCGGGACCCAGTCGGCAGTGCCCTGACCCAGCTCGCTGAGCAACACTTCGGAATAACGCGACAGACGTGCTTCGGTATAGCGCATGGCAGCGAACGATTTCGGATCGTCCGGTGCACCCCAGTTGCCCTGGCCATCGACCAGGGTGTAGCGGTAGCTGAACGGCTGGGCCATCAGCACCATCGCTTCGTAGCACGCCGAATCGCCGTGGGGGTGGAACTTGCCGAGTACGTCACCAACGGTACGTGCCGACTTCTTGTGCTTGGAATCGGCATCCAGGCCCAGTTCGCTCATGGCATAGACGATGCGTCGCTGCACCGGCTTCAGGCCGTCGCCGATGTGCGGCAAGGCGCGATCCATGATCACGTACATGGAATAGTTGAGGTAGGCCTGTTCGGTGAAGTCAGCCAGTGACCGGCGCTCTACGCCATCGAGGCTGAGATCAAGGGAGTCGCTCATGCGGGCCTCATCATTTCAGGTTCTGGCGCAGCAGCAAGGTGCCACTACGCTGGGTAAATTCGAGTTGTTTCAAGGCGCTCATGCCCAGTAGTACCTGGTCGCCATCCAGCCCTGGCACGACCAGCGCGCGCACGTCGCGCAACAGGATGTCACCCAGTTGCAGCGTGTCCAGACGCGTGCGATAGCCTTGGGTACGGCCATTGGCCGTACTGAGCATCACCGGGGTACCGCGCTGCAGATCCAGCTTTGCACCCAGCCGCTCGGGGATTGCCACATCAGTTGCGCCGGTATCGAGGAGAAAATGTACCGCCTGGCCATTGATCTGACCATCGGCGACAAAGTGGCCCTGGCCGTTACCTGCCAGTTGCACCTCGATAAAGCCTTCGCCGTGTTCGGAACGCACCTGCGTATTGGGATTGGCCTGACGCTGCTCCCAATCGCCGAAGAATCGTGTAGCCAGGAACAATCCGGCCGCCCAGGCCAGGACCAGCAGTACCCTGCCGGCACGCTTGCCTGGTGGCTGACTCACGACTTGGCACTCCAGCCGCCAACCGGCGCGGCGAAACGCCAGACAATCGGTCGTGACTCGCCATCGTTGCGGGTCGCGCCGTTGTTGTCCACGCCAATCCAGGCGCCTTCGGCATCGATCACCAAGGCCTCGGCCAGGCCAAATGGCTGGGTGTACAGACGCGGCTCAGCCAGTGCACCCTCGGCGTACGACCAGCAGCGCTCGACCTTGCCTGCTGCCGCGTCGCGCCGACAGATACGGTGGGCGTTGCGTTCGAGGGTGAAGAGCTTGTCGTTGAACAGCGCAAGGTCAGCAAAATCCCGCGGCAGCGCGCGGGCACCCGGCATCTGCGACGGCTGCATTTCGACCCCGGCCTCGCTGAGCAGCACACAACCGTCCGCGCAATTCCATACGGTCTGCTGCCGGTTGATCAGCAGCAGGCCGCGGCGCTCGCGCTCGGCCGCAAGCCAGATGCGGTCACCGGCCGGACTCACAGCCAGGCCTTCGAACAAGGCATTGAAGTGCAGGAGCATGCCACTGGCCCGCGCCTGACGAACCATGCTCGGGTCGATCTTCAGCCAGTTCGGCGCGCCGTCGACCGGTATCTGCAGCACAGCAGCATGCGCCTCGCTGACCAGATAGCGATTGCCTGCAGCGTCACAACTGATGCCTTCGAAATCCAGATCACCACCGCGCACCTGGCCAGCAGCCCAGGTCCGCGAACGTATGCCCCAGGGCAAGCCGCTGTCCGGTACCGGCGGTGCAGCCACGGGCACCGACTCGGCCTGCCAGACCGGCGCCTTGGTATTGAGCCGGTAGATCAGATCGTCATCGCGGTCGGATACCGTCCACAACTCGCCCTTGCACAAGGCCAGGCCCGACAGGTTGCCACCGCGCATACCCTCGACCGGATACTCGGCGACAAACTTCAGCTCCGGCCATGGCGCAGCCTGCGATGACAGGGCAAAAACGCTCAGGACTGCTGCCAGCAGGGCACGGATCAAGCCAGTACCTCGGCCAGATTGCCTTTGGACTCCAACCAGTTCTTGCGGTCACCGGCGCGTTTCTTGGCCAGCAGCATGTCCATGATTTCGCGGGTGCCTTCCAGGTCTTCCAGGGTCAACTGGACCAGGCGGCGGGTGTTCGGGTCCATGGTGGTTTCGCGCAGCTGAGGCGGGTTCATTTCACCCAGCCCCTTAAATCGCGTGACCTGCGGTTTGCCACGCTTCTTCTCGGCGACCAGGCGATCGAGAATGCCATCGCGCTCGGCCTCGTCCAGGGCGTAGTAGATCTCTTTGCCCAGATCGATACGGTAGAGCGGCGGCATGGCCACGTAGACATGGCCGGCCTCGACCAGCGGGCGGAAATGCTGAACGAACAGCGCGCAGAGCAACGTGGCAATGTGCAAACCGTCGGAGTCGGCGTCGGCCAGGATGCAGATCTTGCCGTAACGCAGCTGGCTCATGTCGGCCGCGCCGGGATCGACGCCGATGGCCACGGCGATGTTGTGCACTTCCTGGCTGGCCAGGACTTCGCCACCGTCTACTTCCCAGGTGTTGAGGATCTTGCCGCGCAGCGGCAGAATCGCCTGAAACTCCTTGTCACGCGCCTGCTTGGCCGAGCCACCTGCAGAGTCACCCTCAACCAGGAACAGCTCGGCACGCATCGGGTCCTGCCCGGCGCAGTCGGCCAGCTTGCCCGGTAAAGCCGGGCCCTGGGTGACGCGCTTGCGCTCGACCTTTTTGCTCGCCTTGAGTCGACGTCCGGCGTTGTTGATCGCCAGTTCGGCAAGCTGCATGCCCAGCTCGGGGTTCGCGTTAAGCCACAGGCTGAAGGCGTCCTTGACCACCCCGGAGACGAACGCAGCGGCCTCACGGGACGACAGGCGTTCCTTGGTCTGCCCGGAGAATTGCGGCTCCTGCATTTTCATCGACAGGACGAAGCTGATGCGTTCCCAAACGTCTTCAGGCGCCAGCTTGACTCCGCGTGGCAACAGATTGCGGAACTCGCAGAACTCGCGCATGGCGTCGAGCAGGCCCTGGCGCAGGCCGTTGACGTGCGTACCGCCCTGGGCGGTAGGAATCAGGTTGACGTAACTTTCCTGGATGCTGTCGCCACCTTCGGGCAACCACAACAGGGCCCAGTCGGCAGCTTCCTTGTTACCCGCCAGGCTGCCGCAGAACGGCTCGTCGGGCAGGCGCAGGAACTCACTGACCGAATCGACCAGGTAAGAGCGCAGACCGTCTTCGTAGTGCCATTCGACCTTCTCGCCGCTGGCTTTGTCCTCGAAGCTGACCAGCAGCCCCGGGCACAGCACCGCCTTGGCCTTCAAGACATGCTTGAGGCGGCTGATGGAGAACTTCGGCGAATCGAAATACTTCGGGTCCGGCGAGAAGTACACGCTGGTGCCGGTGTTGCGCTTGCCGACCGAACCGACCACTTCCAGCTCGCTGGCCTTGTAGCCGTCGGCAAAGGTCATCTGGTACTCGTTGCCATCACGCTTGACCTTGACCCGAACCTGGGTGGACAAGGCGTTGACCACAGAGATACCAACGCCGTGCAGACCGCCGGAGAACTGGTAGTTCTTGTTGGAGAACTTGCCGCCGGCGTGCAGCTTGGTGAGGATCAGCTCGACCCCGGACACACCCTCTTCAGGGTGGATGTCCACCGGCATGCCGCGACCGTCGTCGGACACTTCCAGCGAATGGTCGGCATGCAGGATCACCTGTACCGACTTGGCGTGCCCGGCCAGGGCTTCGTCGACGCTGTTGTCGATGACTTCCTGGGCCAGGTGGTTCGGTCGGCTGGTGTCGGTGTACATGCCCGGGCGCTTGCGCACCGGGTCAAGGCCCGAGAGGACTTCGATGGCGTCTGCGTTATAGGCACTAGCGCTGGGAATGGCCATGGGTACTCGTCGTCAGTCGTGGGTGAAAATAAGTCATCAAAATACAGAAAAATCGAGCGATTGGTACTGCTGTGGGGCAATACCGGCAAAGCTCAACAAGGCTGGCAGGCGCTCGGCGAAGCCCTGAAAGCTGTGGTCGCCGCCGGCCTGGATACGCAGGGCACAGGCCCGGTAGAACTGCTCGGCCTGGCGGTAATCCAGGGTCTCGTCGGCGGTTTGCAGCCAGATTTGATAGCGGCTGCCGTCGGTAGGCGGCGCAACTTCTAGCTCGGCCAGGGCCTGCACGTGATCCAGGGTCAGTTCCCAGGTCTCTCCGGTGTAATGGTTTTGTTGGGTACCCAAAAAACCGTCGAAACGCTGGTGCGGGTTGACCGCCGGGTTGACCAGCAACGCCTTGAGCCCATGGCGCTCGGCCAGATGGGTGGCATAGTAGCCGCCGAGCGAGCTGCCGACCAGTAATGGCGATTCGAGCTCGGCAAGCGCGGCCTCGAGCTGGGCCATGGCCTGACGCGGGTGATGGTGCAGGGCTGGCACGCGCAGTTTCTCGGCCAGGCCGATCTGCTCCATCACGGCGACCAGTTGGCAGGCTTTCCTGGACGAGGGCGCGCTGTTGAACCCGTGTATATAGAGAATCGAACCCGACATGCCGCCCCCGGTGCACGTGAATTGCCTGGCGGTACCAGGCAGGAAAGCGCGCATTTTAGCCTGTTCGACGGCAGATGGAGCAGTTTCACCCATTCAGCAACACTTAATAGCCGTCGCCTTCATAGTCGACCGTGAATTCGAAGCCGATCACCCGTGACACGCCAGTCTCAATCAAACCATCGCTATGCAAGCGCAGCCAGCGATAGCCAGGGGCCTGCTCACCGACTTTGAAGTCCTCGCTACCCGGCTCGAACTGAATACAGGTGGAAGGCGAGGCCAGCAAGCGCACGCCGTCACGCAGCTGGTCCCACTCCTGATGGACATGCCCCCAGAGCAGCCCCCGCACCTGTGGATAACCCTGCAGCAGGGCAAACAGTGCGTCGGCATTACGTAACCCGATCGGTGCCATCCAGGCGCAGCCAATGGGCACCGGCTGGTGGTGGAAACAGATCAGGTGATGACGTTCAGGTGCTTCCCCCAGAGACCGCTCAAGCAAAGCCAACTGGCCCTCATCAAGCACCCCCGGTACCGAACCCGGCACGGCCGAATTGAGCATTAGGATGCGCCAGTTACCGATATCCAGCTGCGGGTTGAGCAAATCGGTGCCTTGCGCAGCCTGCTCCATCGGTAGTGGTTCATCATGGTTACCGGCAAGCCAGCGGGTCGGGGCCTCAAAGCTTGCCGTTAGATCGCGAAAGCACCTGTAGGATTCTTCGGAGCCGTCCTGGGACAAATCGCCTGTAGCCAGCAACACGTCGATCCGCGGCTGCTCTTCACACACCTTTTCAATCACCCGCTGCAGACTCTCGCGGGTGTTCATGCCCAGCAGCGTACCTTGCGGGTCAGCAAACAAATGGCTGTCGGTGAGCTGCACCAGATGTACCGGCGCATCATCAAGCGGAATGGATTGTTGCGGCAAGGGCCGACTCCTTGAACGGATTCAGCACGATTATGGCGGCAAGCTGCGTTGGCGCAAACAGGCGAAAACGACGGACGTCACATTTCAGCGTACTGCGGCCAATTCATGGCCACACGCCAGGCAATGACTGAGCCACTCACCCAGGAACAGGTTGAGCTGGGCTTTTTCGTCAGGCTGGTGCATCGCCGCGTTCGGATAGGGATAGATGCTGCGAAAACGCCGGGCATGCTCAGCGCTGACCACTTCGGCCATGCGCGCATCGTGGTACACCTGCACTTCCAGCTGCGGCACCGGCAGCCAGGGCAGGCTGTGCTCCTGGCGCACACGCAGGGTGGTGGTGTAGGGACAGGCGAGCACCACATCGAGGACCAGCACACCGAGCATCTGGTCACCCTGGGTCATACCGATCCGGCGCGAACTCATGGTGCTGCGCATGTCCGGCAACAGGCGCATCAAACGCGCATAGTTGGCCTCGCAGGCAGCCTGCAACCCGACCAGATCGACCCGGTAGCGTTCGCGCAACAGATTCACGACCATAGCCCCCTGACTTCATCCCGGTTCAAAGCCAGCCACTGCAAGGCAATAATGCTTGCTGCGTTGGCAATCAGCCCATCGCGTACGGCCTGCAAGGCATCCTCGAACGCCCAGACCTTCACGCGAATATCCTCACCCTCTTCCTCCAGCCCGTGCAAGCCGCCCGCCCCAACGCTGCTGCACTGACCCAGGTACAAGTGCACAAACTCATCGCTGCCGCCAGGAGACGGGAAATACCGGGTCATTGGCCACAGCGCGTTGAACACCAGTCCAGCTTCCTCCTGCGCTTCGCGGTGTGCAACTTCTTCCGGCGCTTCATCTTTATCGATCAGACCGGCGACCAGTTCGATCAGCCAGGGATTGCCAACCTTGCCCATCGCCCCGACGCGAAACTGCTCGATCAACACCACCTCATCACGCACGGCATCGTAAGGCAGCACACAGACGGCATCGTGACGCACGAACAGCTCGCGACTGATCTCGCGGCCCATGCCACCAGCAAACAGTTCGTGGCGCAGGCGCACCCTGTCGAGCTGGTAAAAGCCTTTGAAGCAGTTGACCCGTTCGACGATTTCGACGTCCGTGGGTACAGGTTTAAGCGTGTCTGACATGGGAATCCTCATTACCTCGTGTACCGCATCGCGCAATCCTAACCTGCGCACCGCCACGTTTCACCCCTTTAAAGTTGCCGGCCGGGCTGCGAGGATAGACAGCCTGCTGATATTCAGCTTAGTGGCGAACTGAAGGCCTTGCCGACGGTCCAAGCCCGATCACCTTTGCCTTACAAGGATCATCATGACGCTTGTGAAACTAACTACCGTGGCCGTGCTGGCCTTGGCCCTGGGCGCTTGTCAAAGCCTGTTCCAGCCCAATATGCGCACGCCACTGGAGGTCAAGCGCGACCGCTGGGAGCACATCAAGCCCGGTTGCAACACGGCCGATTGCCCGCTCGTCAATATCGACACCATTCACTTCCCGGCCAATCCAAAACTGGACGCGATTGTCGAGAAGCGTCTGCTGCAAATGACCCAGGATAACGAGCGCAGCGCCCTGCCCAGCTCGCTCAAAGCCTACGAAGACCAGTTCATGGCCACGGCCGAAACCCGCAACAGCAGCTACCTGCAAGCCAAGGTACGCGAACAGCATGACGGACTGGTGATCATCGAGCTGTCCAGTTATCTGGACACCGGCGGCGCCCATGGCATGCCCGGGCGCGGCTTCATCAACTACTCGCGCCAGCAGGACAAGGTGCTGACCCTGCAGGACATGCTGGTACCCGGCCAGGAGGCGACCTTCTGGAAGACCGCCGAGGAAGCCCACAAGGGCTGGCTGATCAGCACCGGCATGGACAAGGACGCCGAATTCGTCAAGACCTGGCCATTCCGCCAGACCCCACACATCGCCCTGACCTACGGCGCGGTAGTGCTCAAGTACGAAGTGTATGCCATCGCCCCGTATTCCATGGGCCACATCGAACTGAAGATCCCCTACCCGCGCCTGAACGGTGTGATCAAGCCGGAGTTGTTTCCCGGTCGCGGCTGACCGACGGCGCTGCCGCCCAGTACACGCACCCTGCCAGCAGCAAGGCGGGCAGGGTCGAGCCGACATCGGCTGCGTAGTGCGCCAGCAGATGATAGGTGGCTACACCGCAGGCCCAGGCCAGCAGCGCGCGCCAGTGCAGGCGCTGGATCGGAGTGGCGTCGCTGCGACGGCGGCGCACAATAAAGTGGTCGACCAGCACCACACCGAATAGCGGTGCGAACACCGAACCGATCAACAACAGAAAGTTCTGGTACTGCGCCAGCGGCGCGAAACAGGCAATCAAGGTGCACAGCACGCCAATTGCCAAGGCCAGGTGCTCGACCTTCACCCGCACCAGCAGGCCCGTGGAAACCGCTGCCGAATGGATATCGGCAAAGGCTTTTTCCGACTCATCGAGCAGAATCAGCAACAACGGGATACCAATGCCGGCGCCCGCCAGTGCCAACAGCAAGGTATTGACCTCGCCCGCCGGGGCAAAGGCCAGGGTATAGGCCACACCCAGGCACATCATCCAAATATTGCCGACGAAATAACCCAGCGCCGTGCCGATGAACACGCGGCTGCCATGGCGGCTGAAGCGTGAATAGTCAGCAATCAGCGGCAACCACGACAACGGCATGGCGATCGCGATGTCGATCCCCACCGCCAGCGACATCGAGCCATCGCCGGCGCGCGCCCAGAGGGCAGAAAGGTCGGCCTTGGCAAACAGGTTCCAGGTCAGCCACAGGCAGGCCCCGAGCAACAACCAGATGCCCCATTTGCGCAGAATCTTGCGCACGAAGGTCAACGGCCCGCTGACTGCCAACAGGGTGGCCAGGGCGCCGAAGCACAGGGTCCACAACAAGGGGTTGGTCAGCGCGCTGCCTTCACCGAAGGCGCGGGCGCCAAGCAAACTGGCAGCATCACGCATGACGATGATTTCGAACGAACCCCAGCCGATCAGCTGCAGCAAGTTGAGCAGCGCTGGCAGCCGCGCACCGTCGCGACCGAGACTGCGCCGCAGGGCGGCCATGGACGACAGCCCCGTATCACTGCCAATGACACCGACTGCTGCCAGCAGCAGGACACCCACGGTGGTACCGAGGATGATAGCCAGCACCGCGCCTGCCAGGCCCAGGCCCGGGCCGAGCAAGGCGCCGGTCTGCAGCACCATCAGGCCGATGCCCAGGGAGAACCATAGGGAACAGAGATCGCGACCGCTGAGGACGCGTTGCCCGGCGGTGACCGGGTGATCAGGGGAAAACTGGCTGGGTGTGCTCACAAGGGTGATCTCGACAGGGAGGTTTTTTTGTTCTTGGGAACCTATCGCTGGGCAATCCCGCTCCCACCTTGTTTGTGGGAGCGGGATTGCCCAGCGATGCGGTTACACCTTTTTGTACAACTGGCTGCCTTCCTGGCGGAACCGCTCGGCCTGCTCGCGCATACCATCCTCGACCGCCACATCCACCGCATCGATGCGCTGGTTGGCGGCGTACTCACGCACTTCCTGGGTGATTTTCATCGAACAGAACTTCGGCCCGCACATCGAGCAGAAGTGCGCGACCTTGGCCGAATCCTTGGGCAGGGTCTCGTCATGGAACGAACGCGCGGTGTCCGGGTCCAGACCCAGGTTGAACTGGTCTTCCCAGCGGAACTCGAAACGCGCCTTGGACAAGGCATTGTCACGGATCTGTGCACCCGGATGACCCTTGGCGAGGTCCGCCGCGTGGGCCGCGATCTTGTAGGTGATGATCCCGGTCTTGACGTCATCCTTGTTCGGCAGGCCCAGGTGTTCCTTGGGCGTTACGTAGCAAAGCATGGCGCAACCGAACCAGCCGATCATCGCCGCACCGATGCCGGAGGTGATGTGGTCGTAACCCGGAGCGATGTCGGTGGTCAACGGGCCAAGGGTGTAGAACGGCGCTTCGTCGCAGCACTCGAGCTGCTTGTCCATATTCTCCTTGATCAACTGCATCGGCACGTGGCCCGGGCCTTCGATCATGCACTGCACGTCATGCTTCCAGGCGATCTTGGTCAGTTCGCCAAGGGTTTCCAGTTCGCCGAACTGCGCTTCATCGTTGGCGTCGGCAATCGAGCCAGGACGCAGGCCATCGCCCAGCGAGAAGCTGACGTCGTAGGCCTTCATGATTTCGCAGATTTCGTCGAAATGGGTGTAAAGGAAGTTCTCTTTGTGATGCGCCAGGCACCACTTGGCCATGATTGAACCACCGCGACTGACAATGCCGGTAACCCGCTTGGCGGTCAGCGGCACATAACGCAACAGCACGCCGGCGTGAATGGTGAAGTAGTCCACGCCCTGCTCGGCCTGCTCGATCAGGGTGTCGCGGAACAGCTCCCAGGTCAGGTCTTCGGCGACGCCATTGACCTTCTCCAGCGCCTGGTAGATCGGCACAGTACCGATTGGCACCGGCGAGTTGCGGATGATCCACTCACGGGTTTCATGGATGTGCTTGCCGGTGGACAGGTCCATCACCGTGTCCGAACCCCAGCGAATGCCCCAGGTCAGCTTGGCCACTTCTTCCTCGATGGAAGAACCCAGCGCGCTGTTGCCAATGTTGCCGTTGATCTTCACCAGGAAGTTGCGGCCGATGATCATCGGCTCCAGTTCAACGTGGTTGATGTTGGCGGGGATGATCGCGCGACCGCGGGCGATCTCCTCACGAACGAACTCGGCAGTGATTTCCTTGGGGATGCTGGCGCCGAAGCTGTGGCCCGGGTGCTGCTGCTTGAGCAGGCCGGCGGCACGGGCTTCCTGCAGCTTCATGTTCTCGCGGATGGCAACGTATTCCATCTCGGCGGTGATGATGCCTTGGCGCGCGTAGTGCATCTGACTGACATTGGCGCCGGCCTTGGCGCGGCGCGGGTTGCGCACATGGGCGAAACGCAGTTTGGTCAGTTCGGCATCCGCCAGGCGCTGCTGGCCGAAGTTCGACGACAATCCGTCCAGGCGCTCGGTGTCACCGCGGGCGTCAATCCAGGCCGAGCGCACATCGCTCAGGCCTTTGCGCACGTCAATGACCACAGCAGGGTCGGTGTAGGGGCCGGACGTGTCGTAGACCAGCACCGGCGCATTGGCTTCACCGCCGAAGTCGGTCGGGGTGTCGTCCAGGCTGATTTCACGCATAGGAACGCGGATGTCCGGGCGCGAGCCTTCGACATAGATTTTGCGCGAACGGGTGAACGGCTGTACGGACTGTTGATCGACCTGGGCCGACTCACTCAGATTGGTAAGGTATTTTTCTTGTTTACTCATCACAGGCTCTCCAGACGGCTTCCTAGCAGTGGAATGTCGGGGGAGAACCTGAAAGGCACGGACGCACCGGGACCGGTGCTGTGCCAGATGTACGGGGATGCCTGCAGCGACTTGCGGCTGACTCGACATTCCCGGACCTGACACAAGAGACTCGCCGGGAAAGCGAGAAATCTTGTTCCCTACGCAGGCGCTAACCTGATCAGGTTCAACGGGATCCGGATTATCCGATCTCAGCCTCAACGCAAGGCACCCCGACAAGAACGCGCCCAGTCTAGACTGGACTCACCTGCAAAGCCAACAGTACAGACACGGTGACGATAAATGGCTGAATTGGCAGATTGTTGCAAAGTGCCTGCGCATCTACACTCACCGGTTCAGAAACACTCAATTGTTCAAGGATCGCCCTATGCTGCGCAAACTTTCACTGGCCCTCGCCGTGTCTTGTGCTATCAACGGAATGGCCTGGGCAGCAGATGCGCCCTTGTCAGCGAAAACCGATCTGGTCAGCGTCTATCAGGAGGCGGTGGACAACAACGCCGACCTCGCGGCAGCCCGTGCCAACTATGGCGCGCAAAAGGAAGTGGTACCTCAGGCCCGTGCCGGTCTGTTGCCAAACCTCTCGGCCGGTGCCGAGATGCAGAGCACCCGGACCAAGCTCGATGATCCATCGATCACCTCCAACCGCAGCGGCAATTCCTGGTCGGCGACCCTGGCCCAGCCGGTGTTCCGTGCCGATCGCTGGTTCCAGTTGCAGGCTGCCGAGGCCGTCAATGAACAGTCAGCGCTGGAGTTGTCGGCCACTGAACAGAACCTGATCCTGCAAACTGCCGAGAACTATTTCGCGGTGCTGCGCGCCCAGGACAACCTGGCATCGACCAAAGCCGAAGAAGCCGCTTTCAAGCGTCAGCTGGACCAGTCCAATGAACGTTTTGATGTCGGCCTTTCGGATAAGACCGACGTCCTGCAGTCCCAGGCCAGTTACGACACCGCCCGGGCCAACCGGATCGTCGCGCAGCGCCAGGTCGATGACGCGTTCGAAGCACTGATCACCCTGACCAACCGCAACTACGATGCGATCCAGGGCATCCGCCACACCCTGCCGGTACAGGTCCCGGTGCCGAATGACGCCAAGTCCTGGGTCGAAACCGCCGGTAAGCAGAACCTCAACCTGCAAGCGACCAACTACGCCGTCACCGCCGCCGAAGAAACCCTGCGCCAGCGCAAGGCCGGGCACGCGCCAACCCTGGATGCGGTAGCGCAGTACCAGAAAGGCGACAACGACAACCTCGGTTTCACCAACCCCAACCTCGGCGGGCCCATCAGCGGCGACGTCGAACAGACCACCGTTGGCCTGCAGCTGAACATTCCGATCTACAGCGGCGGCTTGACCAGCTCGCAAGTGCGCGAGGCCTATCAGCGCCTGAGCCAGAGCGAGCAGCAGCGTGAAAGCCTGCGCCGCCAGGTGGTGGAAAACACCCGTAACCTGCACCGTGCGGTCAACACCGACGTAGAGCAGGTGCAGGCTCGCAAACAGTCGATCATCTCCAACCAGAGCGCTCTGGAAGCCACGGAAATCGGCTATCAGGTGGGTACCCGCAACATCGTCGACGTCCTCGATGCCCAGCGTCAGCTGTACACCTCGGTGCGTGACTACAACAACACCCGCTACGACTACATCCTCGACAACCTGCGCTTGAAGCAGGCGGCGGGCACCTTGAGCCCGCAGGACCTGACCGACCTGAGTCGCTATCTGAAGCCGGACTACAACCCGGACAAAGACTTCCTGCCACCTGATCTGGCGGCATTGGCCAAAGCCAATTTCGACGCCCGACCTTAAACAGCATCGCGGGGCAAGCCCGCTCCCCCACGGGCAACCCCTTGGGGGGGGGATTTCCCCCTCGTCGAATCCGGAAAC
>NZ_JBMOWO010000083.1:0-20221 GCF_049310525.1 Pseudomonas sp. GZD-222 | reverse complement strand
GCGCTAGGGAGCACCCCCCCCCCACCGCGTCCCTTGGGGGGCTACTTCCTCCCCCCCGCGATAGCATTAGAGCAATCGCCCCAAGCCATCCAGCAAACGCTGCAGCGCCCCCTGGTTGGCCTTCATCACCGCACGCCCCGCTTCACCCATGCGCCGCGCATCCTGCGGCAACTCGATCAGCCGGCGAATTTCAGCCGCCAATCCCTGGGCATCATCCACCTCCTGCAACGCTCCGGCATCGCGCAACATCGCCGCGATCTCGAGGAAGTTGAACAGGTGCGGGCCACTAATTACTGGCAATGACAAAGCCGCTGGCTCCAGCAGGTTATGCCCGCCGTTGGGCACCAGACTGCCACCGACAAAGGCGATATCCGCCAAGGCATACAGAAACAGCAGCTCGCCCATGGTGTCGCCAAGCAGCACGGCTGTCTCCGAACCCACCGGTGCAGCGCTGGAGCGGCGAATGGTCGGGAACTGTGCCGAGCACAACTCGAAAACGGCATTGAAGCGTTCCGGATGCCGTGGCACGAGGATCAGCAACGCATCGGCATGGTGCTCAAGCAACTGGCGGTGCGCAGCCAGGATCACTTCGTCCTCACCCTCATGGGTGCTGGCAGCGATCCACACCGGACGCTGCCCGGCCTGCCACTGCTCACGCAAGGCCCGGGCGCGCGGCAACAGTTGATCATCGATTCGCAGGTCGAACTTGATCGAACCGGTAACCTGAACGCATTCAGGTCTCGCGCCCAGCTGGCGAAAACGCTCGGCTTCAGTCTCGGTCTGCACCGCGATCAGGTTCATCTCGGCCAGCATCGGCCGGGTCAGTCCGGCAAAGCGTGCGTAGCCACGCGCCGAACGCTCGGACAAGCGCGCATTGGCCAGTGCCACCGCGATACCGCGCTTGGCACACTGGTGAATATGGTTGGGCCACAGTTCGGTTTCCATGATCACCGCAAGCTTGGGCTGGACATGATCGAGAAAGCGCCCGGCCGCCCACGGCAAGTCATAGGGCAAGTAGCAGTGCTGGATGCGCGGCTCATCGGCAAACATCGCCCGTACCCGCTCCGAGCCCGTCGGAGTCATGCAGGTAATGGTGATCGGTAGCTGTGGATAAGCCTGCAGCAGGGCACGAATCATCGGCGCCGCAGCGATGCTCTCGCCGACCGACACCGCATGCACCCAAATGCCGCCTTTGCGCATGGCCGGCAGGTTCATGGCGAAGCGTTCGCCGATACGTTGGGCATAGGCTGGGGCCTTGCGCGAACGCAGGAACAGGCGCAGCGCAACCAGCGGCAGGCCCAGGTGAAACAGCAGGGTATAGAGTGTTCTGTTCATGGCGCCGAAGTGTACTAGCCAATGGCGCGCAAGTGCACTGCGAAGCGTTCAGCCAGCCACTGCGCCGCAGGTCCCAAGGGCTCATCACGACGCCAGACCAGCTCTACGACCAATGCTGGCGGTGTCCACTCGCTGCTCAGTTCGACCATCTGCGCGTGGTAAGTCGGGTACTGCACCACATGCCGGGGCAACCAGGCCCAGCCCAGGCCGCGCATCAGCAGCTCGGCCATGGCGTAGAAGCTGTCGGCACGCCAGATCTGCGGGCTGATTGGCTCGCCGCCGGGATAACCGCTTTCCTGCGGAGCAATCAGCAACTGGCGATGGCGTGCCAGTTGTTGGCGATTGACCTGTCCTAGCTGCGCCAAGGGATGATTGACGGCGCAGACGGTGACCATCTCCACGTTCCCCAACGCGCGGCGCTCCAATGCTGACGGCATGCGCTCATGACGAAACAGCAGGCCCAGGTCTGCACGGCGCTCGACCAGCTTGCGCGCCACGTCACCTTGGGCACCGCTGGCCAGTTGCACTTCCAGCATGGGGAACTGCTGGGCCAGCTCGTCGAGACTGTCGATAACCGGCTGATAAGGCATGGCTTCATCCTGGGCGACCCGCAACTGCGCCTCCTGTCCGCGCATCAGCGCCAGCGCCCGACCGTCCAGACGCTCGCATTGACGCAACAGCTCACGAGCGTCCTCCAGCAGGGTCGCGCCGGCCTCGGTCAAGCGGGGTTGGCGGCCACTGCTACGCTCGAACAGGGTCACACCCAAATCAGCCTCGAGCAGCGCAATGGCATTACTCACTGCCGACTGCGCCTTGCGCTGAGTGCGGGCCACCGCCGAAAACGAACGTTGCTCGGCGACACCGACAAACAGCTGCAGTTGCTCCAGATTCCACTGTTCAGCCATGCAACCTATCTCCATAAAAGATAGGTAATGACTTTACCCCATCCAGGCTTGCTCTAAAATGCCCAGCCAGAACAGAGGAACACCGACATGAACGCCTACACCTACCTGGCTATCGCCATCTGCGCCGAAGTCATCGCCACCGCCTCGATGAAGGCCGTAAAGGGTCTCAGCACCCCCCTGCCCTTGCTGCTGATGATCTGTGGTTATGCCGTGGCGTTCTGGATGCTGACCCTGGTGGTGCGCAGCATTCCGGTCGGTATCGCCTACGCCATCTGGTCAGGGTTGGGCATTGTCCTGATCAGCGTCGCCGCGTTGGTGATCTACGGGCAGAAGCTGGACGTTCCGGCGATGTTCGGCATGGCCATGATCGTCGGCGGCGTGGTGGTGATCCAGGTCTTCTCGAAAACCGCCGGGCATTGATTCTGCTCACAGGCTGTATACTGGGCTTCTGTCCAAGCTTGTGAGGTGCATGCATGCCATCCGTTATTTCCACCGACGTGCTGATCGTCGGCGCAGGGGTCGCAGGCCTCTGGCTCAATGCCCGCCTGCGTCGCCTGGGTTACTCGACGGTCTTGGTGGAACGCGCCAGCCTCGGTGGCGAGCAGACTCTCAAGTCGCAGGGGATCATTCATGGCGGCGCCAAGTATGCCCTGCACGGTGCGCTGACCGGCGCCTCCGAAGCCATTGCCGACATGCCGCGGCGCTGGAGCGAGGCCCTGGCAGGCAACGGTGAGCTGGACCTGTCCGGCGTGCGCCTGTTATCCGACGCCCATTACCTGTGGTCCCCAGGTACGCTCGCCGGCAACCTCACCAGCTTCTTCGCCAGCAAGGCGGTGCGTGGCCGAGTTGACCAGGTCAAGGGTGATCAACTGCCACCCGCTCTGCAAGACCGCGCGTTCAAGGGCAAGGTCTATCGCCTCGCCGAACTGGTCGTTGACGTGCCAAGCCTGCTGAACAAACTTGCCGAACTGGCCGGCGACAGTCTGCTCGCCGCAGAAACCATCGAGCCGTTGCATGAGGCGGGTGAACTGGCTGGGCTGCGCGTCGACGGACGCGAGATCCGCGCACAGCGCGTGGTCCTCAGCGCGGGTGCCGGCAACGCAGAACTGCTGAAGACGCTTGGTCTCAGCCAGCCAGCGATGCAGCGTCGACCGCTGCACATGGTCATGGCCAAGGGTGCCAGCCTCAAACCGCTGTACGCTCATTGCCTGGGCGGCGGACCAAAACCGCGCATCACCGTCACCAGCCACCCGGCCGCCGATGGTCAATGGGTGTGGTACATGGGCGGCGACCTCGCCGAGGCCGACGGCGTCGCTCGCGAGCCGGATGCCCAGATTGCCGCTGCGCAGAAAGAAGTCAGCAGCTTGCTGCCGTGGATCGACCTGAGCCAGGTACGTTGGGCCACCGTGCGCATCGACCGCGCTGAACCGGCGCAGTCAGGCCTGGTGCGCCCCGACAACGCCTTCCTCGCCGAACAGCAGCGTCTGCTGGTTGGCTGGCCGACAAAACTGGCCCTCGCCCCGGACTTCAGTGATCGGGTTCTGGCCAACTTTGAGCGCGACGGTATCAAGCCGGGGGCTCACGGCGCCCTTCCCGATCTGCCACGACCACCCATGGCCATGCCGGTCTGGGAGCAACTGCTGCCATGAGTGTGCCGACGCTTCACGATCTGCACCGCCCCCTGGGCAGCACCGGCCTGAACGTCTCGCCGCTGGGGCTCGGTACGGTCAAGCTGGGGCGCGACCAGGGCGTCAAATACCCCAGCGGCTTCACCATTCCGGATGACGATCAGGCCCGCCTGTTGCTGGCTCAGGCGCGCGAGCTGGGCATCAACCTGATCGATACCGCACCGGCGTATGGCCGCAGCGAAGAACGGCTCGGACCGCTGCTGCGTGGCCAACGCGATCACTGGGTGATCGTCAGCAAGGTCGGTGAGGAGTTCGAAGAAGGCCGATCGCGTTTCGACTTCAGCGCCGCCCACACGCGCTTTTCCATCGAGCGCAGCCTCAAGCGCCTGGAAACCGAGCAGATTGATCTGGTATTGGTGCATTCCGACGGCAACGACCTGCACATTCTCGAGCACGAGGAGGTCTATCAGACCCTCGAAACCTTGAAGCAGGAAGGCAAGATCGGCGGCTTCGGCTTGTCCGGCAAAACTGCCGCGGGTGGATTGAAGGCGCTGGAGCGCGGCGATTGCGCCATGGTCACCTACAATCTGAACGAACAGGCGGAACGGACGGTGATCGACTATGCCGCCGAACACGGCAAGGCGATCCTGGTGAAGAAAGCCCTGGCTAGTGGCCATGTCTGCCTGAGCCCGGGCATCGACCCGGTACGTGCCAGCTTCGAGCTGCTGTTTGGCCGCCCCGGAGTGAGCAGTGCTATCGTCGGCACCATCAATCCCGTACACCTGGCCCATAATGTGGCCACCGTTGCCGCCGTATTGAATCGCTGACGCCAACGCCGCCGTCGCGGCCGACCCCAACGCAAGAAGGAGCCGACATGCCGCGAACGCTGATCCGCAAAAATCCAAGCAACTTCAAAACCCTGCCCCTGCACGTCGAAGCCAGCCCCGAGGGGCTGTGCTACCAGAGCATCGGCATGCCGTCGAACTTCGCCCAAACCCAACAACGGCGCAAGCAGATCCACCTGGCCGATAGCCAGCGCTTTGCCGTTGAACTGGCCAACCTCGGTGTCTCCGTGCGCCTGACGCTGCACTGGCAAAACCGCGATTACTGGGTGCTGGTTCGTCAGCGCCGCCAGGACCGGGGGGATGTGGTGCTGAAGCTGATCTCCGGCTATGTGCCTGCCCAGGAGCTGAACCTGCCGCTGCACACCGCCATCCAGGAAGTTGCTGAAGAGTGCCTGCTGGAAACCCCGGAAGGTTGGCTGGGTGGACGTTTCAATGACACCTGGCTACCGGCGCCCTATGCCGATGCCCTGCATTACCGCGAAGCGCTGCCTTTTGTCCTGACGCCGCAGTCCGGCGCGGCAAGACCGGTGCGCTGCGCCAACCTGCAACTGCTGGAGCGGCCACGGGCCTACGTGCACCTGCCGACCGCCTCGTTGCAGTTGATCTATGACCTGCGCCTGCAGGTCCCGCGCGAAGCCAAATCCTTGAGCCTGTTTCATGTCGATGAACGGCTCGAAGGCGACCAGCTGGTAGCCCGTCTCAATCGCGCCCGCCCCGACCTGTACTTGATGCCGCTGGACGATGGACGCCCACGGGCTGAGCTGTACACGCTAAAGAAGGACCGTCTGCTGCCCGCCAGCACACGCGGCCTTTACCTGGCCGAAAGCTTTGCCCGGCAAGAGGGCTGGCTGGTCAGGGATGAGCGGATTCGCTGGAAGGACTGGGTTAGCCAGCAAGGCTTGGCGGCGCCGAAAGCGGATACAGGACTGCAGCGGCTAACGGGCAAGGCGCGGGAGTTGTTGCAGATGGCGCGAGGCGGGTTGCGTAAATAGTCATCGCGGGGTGGTGCAAGCCGCCCCGCGATGCTTGCCTCAGTGCTTGCGAATCTTCTCGACGATAGCGGTGGTCGAGCTGTTCTCAACCAGACCCAGCACCTTCACCGTGCCGCCATACGCCTTGACGATATCGGCACCCACCACCTGGTCGATACCATAGTCACCACCCTTGACCAGCACGTCTGGCTTGACCTGGCTGAGCAGGTTTTCCGGCGTGCCTTCAGGGAAGCTGATGACCCAGTCCACCGCACCCAGGCCGGCGAGGACAGCCATGCGCCGATCGACGCTGTTGATCGGGCGACCCGGGCCTTTCAGGCGGCTGACCGAAGCATCATCGTTTACCGCAACGATCAGACGATCGCCTTGGGCGCGCGCCTGCTCCAGGTAGGTCACATGACCGGCATGGAGGATATCGAAGCAACCATTGGTAAAGACAATCTTCTCGTTGTGCGCACGGGCATCGTCGATGGCCAGCAGCAACTGGTCGAGACTCAACACGCCACGCTCAGAGCCTTCTTCACGCTGGATGGCGCGACGCAGCTCCGGTGCACTGATGGCAGCGGTACCCAACTTGCCGACCACGATACCGGCCGCCAGATTAGCCAGGCCCACGGCATGCGGCAGCTCTTCGCCGGCGGCGATGGCAGCGGCCAGGGTCGAAATCACGGTATCGCCGGCACCGGTGACGTCGAAGACTTCACGGGCACGGGCTGGCAAGTGCAGGGCAGGATGGTCAGGGCGCAGCAGGGTCATGCCATGCTCACCTCGGGTTACCAGCAAGGCCCCCAGCTCCAGCTCACGCATCAACTGACCGCCCTTGGCCACCAGTTCCGCTTCATCGGCACAACGCCCAACGATGGTTTCGAACTCACTGAGGTTCGGGGTAATCAGGCTAGCACCACGGTAAATCGAAAAATCCTTGCCCTTGGGATCGGCCAGCACCGGAATCCCTTTGGCCCGCGCGGCCTGGATAAGGCTCTGATGGTTCTTCAAGGCGCCTTTGCCGTAATCCGACAGCACCAGGACCTTGACTCCGTCGAGCAAGGTGTCGACTTCAGCACCCAGTGACAGCGGGTCGGTGGCGAAGGGCTCTTCAAAATCGATACGCAGCAGTTGCTGGTGGCGGCTCATGACCCGCAGCTTGACGATGGTCGGCTGGTGCGCAATGCGCTGGAAAATAGAGCGCACACCGGCTGCCTGCAGACTGTTGGAAAGGCTGTCGGCAGCCTCATCCTGGCCGGTAACCCCGACCAGGGAAGCCGGCGCACCCAGGGCGGCGATGTTCAAGGCAACGTTGGCCGCACCACCCGGACGGTCCTCGATCTGCTCGACCTTGACCACCGGCACCGGTGCTTCAGGCGAAATCCGTGAGGTACCGCCATGCCAGTAACGGTCGAGCATGACATCGCCCACCACCAGTACCGGGGCTTGATCGAAACGCGGCATGGACAACTTCATGGGCAACCCATATATACAAAATTAACAGGGGCAGGATATTAGCACAGGCAAGACGAAGGCTTGATTACTGCCTTGCCAACAAGCGATTACAGGCAAGCCACCGGAGCCCAGGAAG
This sequence comes from Pseudomonas sp. GZD-222, assembly GCF_049310525.1. NCBI lineage: Bacteria > Pseudomonadati > Pseudomonadota > Gammaproteobacteria > Pseudomonadales > Pseudomonadaceae > Pseudomonas > Pseudomonas sp. GZD-222. The sequence continues at coordinate 12,940 of NZ_JBMOWO010000083.1, read as the reverse complement.
GGCTCCGGTGCCAGGCTCAGGTGATGTCTGCCTTGGCTGGCTCGTCCAGGCCCATGGCATGCAACCTGGCGTAGTAGCCATTGGCGGCCAGCAGCTCGGTATGCGTACCGCGCTCGACCAGCTTGCCCTGATCCATGACCAGGATCATGTCAGCCTTTTCGATGGTCGACAGACGGTGAGCGATGACCAGCGTGGTACGCCCTTTCATCACATGATCGAGCGCAGCCTGGATATGCCGCTCGGATTCGGTGTCCAGCGCCGAGGTAGCCTCATCGAGGATCAGCAGCGGCGCGTTCTTCAGCAAGGCCCGGGCAATCGCAAGACGCTGGCGTTGTCCACCGGAGAGCAGCACACCATTTTCGCCAACCTGGGTATCAAAGCCCTGGGGTAGCTGATCGACGAACTCCTTGGCATAGGCATCGGCGGCGGCGGCTTCGATATCAGCACGCGGCGCGCCAGCCAGGTCGCCATAGGCGATATTGTTGGCCACAGTGTCGTTGAACAGGGTCACATGCTGGGTCACCTGCGAGACATGGCGACGCAGGTTGCGCAAACGATACTCTTCGATTTCCACGCCATCGAGAAGGATCTGCCCCTGGTCGTGGTGATAGAACCGCGGAATCAGCCCGGCCAGGGTCGACTTGCCACTTCCCGAACGCCCCACCAGGGCAATCATCTGGCCCGGCTCGGCGGTAAAGGTAATGTCGGACAGCACCTGACGCTCGGTACCTGGGTAGGTGAAGCTCAGGTTACGCACCTCAAGACGTCCAACAACCCGATCCAGCTCCACGGTACCGTTATCGACTTCCGGCTCTTCATCCAGCTGTTCAAAGATGCTCTCGGCGCCGGCCAGCCCCTTCTGGATAGTCGAGCTGACTTCCGACAGCTGTCGGATCGGCTTGGGCAGCAGGCCTGCAGCGGTAATGTAGGCAACCAGATCGCCGGCTGTGGCGTCGCCACGCAGGAACAGCACTAGGAACATCAGCGCGGCCATGGCCGAATAGATCACCAACTGCAGCATCGGCGTGTACACAGCGCCAGTCTTGGTCATGCGCAGTTGCTTGTCAGTGTTGCTCTGGCTGGCATTGGCGAAACGCTGCTGCTCGTAGCTTTCACCGCCGAAGCTGCGCACCACGCGATAGCCTTGAATGGTTTCCGAGGCCACGTGGGTCACATCGCCCATGGCCACCTGGATCTTCTTGCTCTGCTTGCGGAATTTCTTGCTCGCGCTACCAACCATCACGGCGATGATCGGCAGGATTGCCAGCATGACCAGGGTCAGCTTCCAGTTCATCCACAGCAGGTAAATGAACAGGAACACCACGGTCAGGCCTTCACGGATCACCACCTTGATGGCGTCGGTGGCCGCACCGGTGACCATGGTCACGTTGAAGGTGATACGTGAAATCAGGTGACCGGAGTTGTGGTTGTCGAAGTAACGGTTGGGCAGTACCAGTAACTTGTTGAACAACTCGACGCGCAGGTCATGGACCAGACCCAGCGAAACCTTGGCCAGAAAGTAGTTACCCAGAAACGAGCCCAGACCTTGCCAGGCCGCGATCAGCACGATCAGCAAAGGCACCGCCTGCAGCAACTGCAGATCCTTCAGGTAAGGGACATTGGGGAACAACACCGCCTGGGGATTGCTCAGGCCATCGACGAAATACTTGAGAATCCCGGCCAGCATTGGCTGGGTTGAGGCAAAGATGATGAAACCGAGAATACTCAGCATGAAAATGCCGATATACGGTTTCACATAGCTCAGTAGCCGGAAGTAGATTTTCAGGCTGGAGCTACTCTGCTGCTCCGCCTTTAGCGGTGTTTCGGCCATCGTCGAGCTCGCTGTTCAGTTTGAACCGGAAATTTTATCACAGCCCGGCCGACGGGCATGCATCCAGACCAGGGCCATTGTCAGCCCCACTGGTAACCAACTGATAAACCATTCGGCTCGCGGCGTATCGGTCAGGCTCGCGGCATCGAACTGCATGGCCAGGCTGGAAAACAGCCACAACCCCAACAATCCCTTGCCGAAAATCGTTGAGCGTACCCGCCAGATTTCACGAACTACGCACAGCCAGACCGCCAACCACAGCAACACGCCGGGGATACCGAGCTCGACGGCGATATGGGTAAGCATATTGTGGGTGTGATCGAACTGATGCCCCAAGGCGGTGACGGAGTAAAAGCTACCCAGACCAAGTCCTGTCCATGGGTTCAACGCTATCATCTGCACGCTGGACTGAAAAATTTCCGGCCGGTAGGACGAGCCCCGGGCCATGATCAGTGTGTACATCAATACCAAACCCAGCACTGCCGCAACAATCGCCCCGATGGCGATGAGACGACTTCTACGATCACGGCACCAATAAGGCATGGCCACCAGGGAAATCAACAGGGCAAATGCCGCTCCCCGGCTCTGGCACAACACCAGAAAAGCCCCAAGGCTTACCAAGGACAACACCCAAAGCACTTGAAACCAGCGCTGTTGCGGCTGCCAGTGAAGCATCCAGATAATCGCCGCAGCAATGACATAGGCACCCAGGATCGGATGGGATATCTCACCAATACCATAAAGCCTGGATACCCACGGCTGACCCTGCACACCATAGAACTGAACAATGGAAAGCAAAGCCGCAACACCAAGCCCTATACCGCCCCACTGCATTAGCTGTATTAGACGCGAGAAGTTCGCGTTGACCAGCAGAGGAAAAAACAATAGGAAGAACACAATATACAAAAGTCGCTTGAACTCACGCTCGGTATTCTCGGCACTGGTCCAAAACAGGCTCAACGCCGACCACAACAGTAGCAGCCCCACTGACACGCACAACGCACGCTGCGCGTTCCACAGCTGTACCAGGACACCTCGTGCAGACCACAGTAGAATCAGAGTAGGCAACCACAGGAAAAGCACCAGGCCCTGTTGATAGATCTTGTTGCTTGGCGCCAGGGCAATCGCCACCAGAAACCACAGAAATCCAATCGCCAGCCAGGACTGCGCCCAGCGCCTTTCATACATCATGCGTATCCCCATCAATTCAACAACACCGGCATGGTGCATTTTTATACTTTTCGGCATTATGGCCGGTCCTTTTGCTTGCCCGTTGACAAGGCCCTTATCCATGCAATGTTCCCGGCTACCTCAGGTCGACTTCAACCCGCTCATCCTTGGCGCCCAGGTGCTGGAGGCTGACAGCTACGGCGCCAAAGTCTACCTGCTAAACGATGGCAACATCCTTAAGCTCTTCAGACGCAAGCGGCTCATTTCATCCGCCCTGCTGCGACCTTACTCCCAACGCTTCATCGACAATGCAATGCAGCTGGAGAAAAAGGGAATTCCCACACTGAAAGTTCTGAAATACTACAATCTGGATGCCCCTGGAATGACTGCGGTGCTGTATCAACCACTGCCCGGAGAAACCCTTAGCCAACTCTCTCGCAAGCCGGGTTTCAGTTGGCAAGAGCGCCTTCCAGAGCTTGTCACGCTGGTACGCAAACTGCACAAATTGGGTATCTACTTTCGCTCATTGCACCTGGGCAACATCGTCGTGACGCCCGAACAGGAGCTGGGACTAATTGATGTAGCCGATATGCGATTCATGCGCGCACCGCTATCCAACCGCATGGTCAAGCGCAACGTGAAGCACTTTGCACGCTATATCGCACGGGAGCGCCTCGAGGACAAATTTCCTCTCGCCGAACTGGAACGCGCCTTGTTGGGCTAGCAACCCTTAGAACTTACCCAGCAAGGTTCTGGAAAGCTGGCTGAAGCGTTGCCAGGCCTGCTCGGGTGCCAGGGCCTGATACTGCGCCTTGGCCACTTCCTTGCCATCAAGCGTCATACAGTCAGCAATTGCCTGGCCCCAGGCGACAACATCGCCAGCAGCAACATACTGACCGGCATCGCCTAGCTGCTCACGAAATACCGGCAGGCCAGTGCACAAAACCGGCACATCAGCCAATACCGCCTCCTGCAGCACCAGCCCCAGCCCCTCGGAGCCAGAAGGAACCAGCAGCCAGTCAAATGCCCGGTAAAGCCTGGACATTTCGCTGCAGTGACCGTAAAGCGTCACAACCGCCCCCAGATCCAGCGCCTTTATGCGCGACTCGAGTAGCGCTCGCTGATTGCCTTCACCCACAATCATAAGGCGAATGTTGGGCTGCCGTTGCCGGGCCAAAGCGAATGCATCGAGCAAGTGGTCGAATCCTTTGCTATCGACCAAACGGCCGACCGCTCCCATGACCAGCTCCTCGTGCATCGGCAATCCGAGCAGTTGCCGGGCGGCCTCGCGCCCCAGTAATGCCCGGCGAAAGCCTTCGGGCTCAAGCGCTGACCGCAACACCTGCACAGGCACGCCAAGGTCTTGCTGCAATTTGGCGGCTAACGTTTGTGAAACGGCAACGAGCGTGACCTGTGGTGCCTGAAAGCTGCGCAACAACGCAATATCACCACGATGCAGACGTGTCGTGCCATGAAACACAACTGTCGCCTGCAGATCAGGCAAATGCTGCAGCACCGGCAAGACCAAGCGCGAAACACCCAGACCGTCGAGCAACACCACCTGAGTATTGGTTTGCTTCAACGCTTTACGAAAGCGACTGCGCATCCAGGGATGGAGCAGCTTCCAGATATGCCGCCCCTTGAGCAAACGCTGAGACAGCTGCCACTCAAGCGTACGCTGGTCATTGCAACAAGAACCTTGCCCTTGCAAAAGCCAGCTGCTGACTGCTGCACCCGGCGCCGCATGGGAAAGAATCTGCTGATGCACCTTGTGCACCGAGACATACGGTGCGCCGCCTGCCCACATGATATTGACGATATTCACGGGGTATCACCCCCTGGTTCGGACCGGATAACGAGCAAACAGACCAAGTCAATGTGCAAAGAAACCAACCCCCGCCCCCAGAACCGTTCCAACCACCAATATCACTATCAATTTGATCCGGTCACGCTTACGGCGCCGCGCTTTGCGCCGACGCTCGCCGGGCAGGCTTACATGCGCACCGAACCCGGTGTGCAGTACCGCATCCCCTTCAAGGCTGACTGCGGTAAGATTCAGCTCGGCGTAGTGCTTTGACAGCGCCTTTTCACCAGCATAGGCGGCAAATGGTGCACAGCGCTGATAATCGCTCAGTCGGCGCAGGCCCGGGTTCAACGAGAAACTCTGCCACTCGGGTTTGTCAGAAAGCAATGGGTAGCAAGGAACGCCAGCAATGACCTGACGCTCCCCCAAATGGATGTAGGGGCTGTGTATTTTCAAGTCGTGGGCGTAGCTGCGCAGCCAGACCTGAAGTAAATGTGGGCTGACGTCGAGGATGCTCCGGGAGTCCTCGACAAAACCTGGCCGATAGAACTCCCAATCATCCTCGCAGTGAAAGATGTACGGGGTTTTCACTTCACCATAAGCCAGGTCGATCGATGCCAGCTGCCCCAATTTGGGCCGATTGACGAATACCTTGCAATGAGGCTTCCAGTGCTCCGGTACAGCCTGATGGACAGCGTCATCTCCCGAGTCCTCGGTGATGAACACTTCGCGAATCGGCGCAGTATTGAAACGATCGAAACTCTCGAGTGTAAGCTTGAGCAGGTCGAAGCGCCCGCAACTGGTAACCACCAGGGTTACATCACTGTCATCACTGAATCGCACCGGATCCACTCCCATCTTTTGTATTCGGTTGTTCGAGACCACGCCCTCTGTGAGGGACATCCGGCTCATATGCCCAGTCTCAAACGCAAGCGTTGCCAACCGGTCAAAGCTGGACGGGAACGCAGAGGTGGCTGCATTTTTTCCACGATACTACGGCCAACTTCGGCGAAGCTAAACTGCGAAACCGCAAGGTCACGGCCATTGTTGCCGATACGTTCGACCAATGCCGGGTCGGCGCGCAATACCTTCAGCTTCTCTTGCAACTGGGCAATGCTGTCATACAGCACCACGTTGTGCATATCTTGCAGGCCCAGGGCGCGATTCTCTGCCTCTCCCTGGTCAAACGCCAGCAGAACACAACCGCAGGCCATTGCCTCGAAATTCTTGATCATGTATTCGCCCATGCCGACATCGGCACTGACGAAGAAGCGAATGCGGTTGAGAGTGTCACAGTATTCTTCACCGGACTTTGTCCGGGTCACCAGCAGGTTCTCGACCTGCGCGAGCTCATCGAGCAGTGCCTTGCGACCGCTGTAAGCCACACTATTGGTGCTGCCGACAAAGGCCAGTTCGATATCCCGCTCGCGCCCCTGGTCAGCCAGCAACTGCTGGTCGTAGCCCTTGGGCACGAATTCGGCGTCGAAGCCTTCCTGACGCAATCGCTCGCTGACCATGTACCCCGAGCTGATCACCCGGGCCCAAGGCAACTGACGATAGTGCGCGCTGAACTTGCCGGTGTACTTGCACGGGATGTAGTTCTGGTAGGCATCGTGTTCGAGGATGACCAGATTGGGCACCGTACGAATGAAGCCGACCTGGCGGATCTCTTGCTTGAAACGCAGAAAGAACACGATCCGGTCATACTTTTCAACGTCGACTTCGCGACGGAAATAGCTGCGCAGGTTGCGCTGGTCGGCACTGCTCAGCCAGCGCAGATCGCATTCGCAATGGGCGGCCACGCCGTCGTAGAGACGGTCGAGGATTGCCCGTTGTTCTTTCTGCACCAGAAATAGAACTTTCATTGATTTCCTTGCGGCCTTTGCTCGGCCGCTAACAGTCATGCGCCAGGATCAGAGATCACGGCGCCAGAACAATTCATGTCGGCGCACGGCCTTGCGGAAGAACTCATTCTCGCCATAGGGCGAAGGACGTCTTCCCGCCAGCCAGCGCTGAAGCAAGCGACGAACACGGCGCTTGAACGGTGCCGGCGGTTGCAGGTCATGCATCATGCCCAGCGCCATGGCCTTATCACGCTGAGTCGGCAGATCCAGCGTCAGGCTGTAGGGAGCCCAAACTTCCCCGCTCTCCAGATGGGGTGGCAACGCAACACCCGCGCCGCTATCGCCCATGGGCCAGCGGTCGTTGTCATGCAAATGGTTGGCATAACCCAGCACAGTTTCCGGCTGCCACTCCAGGCCCTGCAAGGCCTCGAGCACGGCAGCCTGGGCACAGAGATGGTCAGGATGCGGATCGAGCACCGGGTGAGGCATTACCAGCACCTGAGGACGCGCCTTGAGCAACATCGCGCGCAAATCAGCCAGCAGGTTGTTCCAGGTTGGCGCGCCATCCTGGTCACCCGGCAAGGTCATTGTGTTGAACTGCCGGAACAGGCGGGTATCGGCAAGGTCCGCCTCTCGCGAGGCAACAGGCTGATCGGGTGCGGCCTGCATGACTGGCAATTGCAGGCAAAAGTAGCCCAGCTGCACGCAGTGCGATTCAGGCACACCCGCCCAGCGCGGCACGACAATACTGTCCCAGGCACGCAGCCGCCCCTTCAAACGGGCAGACTCAGCCTTGGCCAGGCCCATTTGCTGATAGTGCTCGGCTTCGATCTCGCCGGCCGTCAGGGTCACTATCCAGGCTTCCTGCGCCTGGCTATACAGGCCGTAAGCAGCGAGCTCGGCATCGTCGGCATGGGGTGCGATGACCATCACCCGCTTCTGCCGCAGATCCTTGCCCGGCACAACCCACAACTGCCCCTCGCCAGCCAGGCGACAATAGCGCCCACGCAGACGCAGCTGCCCGGCAGCCAGCGACTCGCCGAGCCCGGTCAGATTGAGGTAACGCAACCCGGCAACACCCCGCTCAAAGACCTGGCAATCATCACCGTTCAGTACCACTGCCGGGTCGAAGAATCGCCCCAGCCAGCGACTTTTCAGGCGCAGCGCCAGGACCAGGGTTTCATCGCCGGCAAGCTGCAGGGGTGATTTAAACCGCACCACCCCCTCGACCAGTTCGACCGCATGCACCTGGCACTCTGGTGGAAACTGGTACTGGTAATCTTCGCCAGGCGCATAGAACAGATGGTCAGCAAACCAGGCCTCATGGGCCACCCACAGCAGTGGCAGCAACAACAGCGGCAACCACCACTGGACGAAAATGCCCAGGCCCAGCAGCGCAATCAGGCCAACCAGCAACCCCAGCCGCTTGTTGCGCCGGTGCTGCTTGAGCAGCTGCTGCTTGCGGTTCACACCTGAAACACCGGCACGGGGTTGCACCAGCGATCCTTGTACTCGCGATCGGCGCGACCAAAGGAGAAACGCAGCGGTTTGTTGCGCGCCCGGGCGTCTTCCCAGGCCGCCTGGGTATTGAGGAAACTCAATACGCTGCCAGGGCTGAAGGCCTTGGTTTGCGGGTCAACGCCACCATTGATGTACTCGACGCTGATCCACTCCGGCGCCTCCACCCGGTAGACCAGTTGGATGGCAATGGGCGCATCGTCAAGAAACAGCACCGAGCCGATCAACAGCTCACGCAAACGCTCAATGACTTCAGCCATGCGTTCGGCACCCGTGGCCGGAAATTCCCAGCGACGTTGAAACAGATCGCAGTAAATCGCCGCAAGTTCGCCACTGGTGAAATCAGCGACCGGACGCACCTGGCCACCCGCTTCTTCCAGAAGACGCAATTCACGGCGCTGGTTATAGCGAAACTTCTTCGACAGGTCTTCAGGTGTACGCGCCATCGCCAGCGACTCAGTCTGGAGCTTGAGGTTGGCAAAGCGTCCCTGGCTGAGCTCGGACAGGTAACGCCCGGCATGGCGCAGCGGTGCCTGAGCATCGGCAGCCGCTGGCAGGATCAGCTCGGCATTACCCAGGTCGTACAAGCCCTTTTTGCCCTGACGCTTGAGCACGTCCTTGGACAGCGCCAGGTGACGCCCCCAGGTCGGAATCGCGGCTTTGAGCTCGCCGTTGTGCGACCAGCCGAGGTAGCGCACGGGGATCTGCGCCAGGTCCGCCAGTTGCTCGATCACCAGCGGGTGGGTGGCGACACTACCGCCAAAGCGCTGCCAGGCTTGCGCATAGGCAGGCGCATCGATGACGCTCCAGCCGCGCTCGCGCCAGCCTTGAATATGATTGAGCATCAAGCCTCCGCCGTCAGCGCGCGCACAGTCGGCAGTTGCCAGAAGGTGTCGCGTACAGCGTGATCAGAAAAACGCTCGCGCAGACGCGCAAGCATGCGTTCGGCACACTCCTGGCGCTGCCCTTGATCGAGGACCGCCAGATGTTGCAGACCTTGGGCCAGACGCTCGGCATCAGCCAGCGGAAAGAGAATGCCAACACCTTCGACCACTTCAATCGCACCACCACAGGCAGTGGCAAGTACCGGCACACTGGCGACCATGGCCTCAAGCAGGACCATGCCGAACGGCTCGTGATCGGAGCTCAGGGCAAAGGCATCGAACGCCTTGAAGTAGCGGCGCGCATCCGGCACCTGACCGAGAAAATCGACCCGATCGGCAATATCCAGTTCGCCCGCCAAGGTCTTCAGCGACTGCTCCAGGCGACCCTTGCCGAGAATGGCCAGCCGGGCACCACCAGGCAAGCCCGGCAGGGCCTGGGCAAAGCCACGCAACAAGGTGGCCTGATCCTTGTCCGGATGCAGGCGGCCGACATTGCCGACAATCCAGGCTTGCGGGTCCAGCCCCAGCGCTTGGCGTGCGTCTTCGCCAGGTACTAGCGCAGCCTGCAGCGTCTCGATATCGATACGGTTGTAGAGCGTCTGGATGCGCTCGGCCGGCCACTTGGGCAGGCATTTACGCATATCGTCACTCACCGCATCGGACACACCCAGCAAACTCAGGCGCTGACGGAACAGGTTGGCAAACAGCTGACGACTGCTGCGCAGATAATCACCGAAGGCATGGTGCACACCGATCACCGGCAGGCGGCTACCCAACAAGGCGATATAGATCGGCTTGAAACGATGGGCAATGCAGAAGCTGAAATCACGCGTGGCGACGATCCGCCGCAACGCGCGAATCGCCCCCAGCTTTAGACCGCGAATGGCCTTGGAACTGAACTCCAGGAAGATCACTTCATCAGAGGCGCAACCGGCTGCCACCTGAGGATCGGCAGCGCCGGTAAGGAACACCGTGGTGACCTTGTAGCCGCTGCCGCTGAACAGGCTGGCGTACTGCCGCGCACAGTCCAGGAACGGACCGTCATAGCCGTGGCAGAACTGCAGGACGCGTTTTTCAGCCCTGGACGTCATAAGTGTTCGCGCCGTCCTTGACTACCAGAATGTCTTCCATGATCAGGTACTGCAGATCCGAGCCGAAGAACATGTTCAGGGCGTCGGTCGGCGAGCAGATCATCGGTTCGCCACGACGGTTGAGCGAGGTGTTGAGCGACACGCCGTTACCGGTCAGGTCTTCCAGCGCCTTCATCATGTCGTAATAGCGCGGGTTGTATTCGCGCTTGAGCACCTGGGCCCGCGAGGTGCCGTCTTCGTGGACGACTTCCGGCACGCGGGTCTTCCACTCTTCAGCTACTTCAAAGGTGAAGGTCATGAACGGCGCCGGGTGATCGATCTTGATCATTTGCGGAGCGACGGTGTCGAGCATCGACGGGCAGAAAGGCCTCCAGCGCTCGCGGAACTTGATCTGGTGATTGATGCGGTCGGCAACGCCGGCCACGCTTGGGCAACCAATGATCGAGCGACCGCCCAACGCGCGCGGACCGAACTCCATGCGCCCCTGGAACCAGGCCACCGGGTTGCCGTCGACCATGATCTTGGCGATCTGCTCGGGCATGTTCTCCAGCTTGCGCCATTTCGGCTGGCTCGGGTGACGGGCACAGGCGGCAATCACGTCTTCGTTGGAGTACGCAGGGCCGAGGTAGACATGTTCCATCTTCTCGACCGGCACGCCACGGGCGTGGGATACGTACGCTGCCGCACCCACTGCGGTACCGGCGTCGCCGGAGGCCGGCTGAACGAACAGTTCCTTGAGATCAGGACGAGCAATGATCTTCTGGTTGAGCTTGACGTTCAGCGCGCAACCGCCAGCGAAGGCCAGTTTGCCGGTTTCCTTGAGGATGTCGCCCAGGTAGTGGTCGATCATCTGCAGCGCGAGTTTCTCGAACAGCGCCTGCATGCTGGCGGCGTAGTGGATGTACGGCTCGTCGGCGATGTCGCCTTCGCGCTTGGGACCCAGCCACTCGATCAGTTTCGGCGAGAAGTAGAAACCCTTGCCCTTCTCTTTGTAGCGGCGCAGGCCGATAACGTTGGCGTAATCGGTGTTGATCACCAACTCGCCGTTTTCGAACGAAGCCAGACGTGAGAAATCATATTTGCTGGCATCGCCATACGGCGCCATGCCCATGACCTTGAACTCGCCATCAAGCATCTCGAAGCCGAGGAATTCGGTGATCGCGCCATACAGGCCACCGAGCGAATCCGGATCGAAGAATTCCTTGATCTTGTGGATCTTGCCGTTTTCACCGTAGCCAAAGAAGGTCGTGGCGTACTCGCCCTTGCCGTCGATGCCGAGGATCGCGGTTTTTTCCTTGAAGCCCGAGCAGTGGTAGGCACTGGAGGCGTGGGCCAGGTGGTGCTCGACCGGTTCGATCTTGACCTTTTTCGGGTCGAAACCCAGTTGCTCCAGGCACCAGACGATCTTCTTGCGATAGCGCTTGTAGCGACGGTTGCCCATCAGGATCGCATCCAGCGCGCGGTCCGGGGCGTACCAGTAACGCTTGGCGTAGTGCCAGCGAGCCTTGCCGAACAGGCTGATCGGCGCGAACGGAATGGCCACCACGTCTACGTCGGACGGCTTGATGCCAGCCTGTTCCAGGCAGAACTTCGCCGATTCGTAGGGCATGCGGTTCTTTGCATGTTTGTCGCGCACGAAGCGCTCTTCTTCAGCGGCGGCAATCAGCTTGCCGTCGATGTACAGGGCCGCGGAAGGATCATGGCTAAGGGCGCCGGACAGGCCAAGAATCGTCAATGCCAAGGGTCTAGCCTCTTCAATCTGTAAATATGCGCCCTGGCCCCGTGGGGCGAGCGGCAACGAAAGAGCGGGATTATAACGTAAAGTGTGGGAGCGGGCTTGCCCGGCCTGTTACTCGGCGATCAGCCAGTCCATGCGCCAGCTACCCTGGGTCTGCGCCAGCACCTGGGACAGCCACGGCAGCAGTTCACGCAGTTCTTCTTCCAGCCCCCATGGCGGGTTGGCAATAGCCAGGCCTGAGCCATTGAGGCCTTGCGGACTGTCCTGGGGATGCACGTACAGCTCGACCCGCAGCAACTTCGGCGCGCCAGTGCTGGTCAGGTCCTGGTAGAAACGCACCAGTTGGCGCTGATCCTTGATCGGGTACCAGATCGCCGCGACAGTCTGGCGCATGCGACCAATAGTCTCTTTCATCGACTGAGTGCAGCGCTTGAGCTCGTCAGCCTGTTCGAACGGTGGGTCGATCAGCATCACGGCGCGCTTTTCCTGCACCGGCAGCAGCGCCCGCGGCACGTGCCAGCCCTCGCCCAGGTGCACAGCGACACGCGGGTCTTTCTTCATGTTGTCCTTGAGCATGCGCCCGTCTTCAGGGTGCTTCTCGTTGAGCAGCACGCGATCCTGCTGACGCGCCAGGCGCCGGGCAAGCTCGGGCGAACCCGGGTAGTAGCGCAACTCGCCGTCGGGGTTCATCTTGCGCAGGATACGCAGGTAGTCAGCAGCCACCTCGGGCAGGTCATCACGCCCCCACAGCCGGCCGACCCCTTCGACCCACTCGCCGGTACGCGTCGCCTGGTCGCCCTGCAGGTCATACAAGCCGAGGCCGGCGTGAGTATCGAGATAGGCGAACGGTTGCTCCTTGCGCGACATCAGCGCAATAAGGCGGGTCAACACAAGGTGTTTGAAAACGTCGGCGTGGTTGCCGGCGTGAAAGGCGTGACGATAGTTCATGGCAACTCCTGCAAGACCGTGCAGTTTACCTTGTCATGCCGAACTGTGGGAGCGGGCTTGCCCCGCGATGCGATTTGACTGACACACCGCAATCGCGGGGCAAGCCCGCTCC
>NZ_JBMOWO010000082.1:0-13819 GCF_049310525.1 Pseudomonas sp. GZD-222 | reverse complement strand
TCCTCTCTTCTCTTCCTACCTTCCCCCCTCCCCCCCCCCCCCCCCCCCCCCCCCCCCCCCCCCCCCCCCCCCCCCCCCCCCCCCCCCCCCCCACAGCCAGCTCCACAGCAAAACGAAAACGGCCCGACCTTCAGAGAAGGCCGGGCCGTGGTCAGGCAGCAATCTGTCTGCGATTACTTGCCGGCGTGATACGCCGCGTCTGCAGTTTCGAAACGCGTGACCATCGCCTTGCTCGGGCTGCCGAGCTTGCTGAAGACGAAGATTGCCAGGCTGGCCAGAATGAAGCCTGGAATGATTTCGTACAGGCCCATGGTGTCGAATTTCTTCCACAGGATCACGGTCACGGCGCCGACGATGATGCCAGCCAGCGCACCATTACGGGTCATGCCTTTCCACAGTACCGAGATCAGCACCACAGGACCGAAAGCGGCACCGAAGCCGGCCCAGGCATAGGCAACCAGACCCAGTACGCGGTTCTCAGGGTTGGCAGCCATGGCGATGGCGATCAGCGCAACGGCCAGTACCATCAGGCGACCGACCCATACCAGCTCGACCTGGGAAGCGTTCTTGCGCAGGAAGGTTTTGTAGAAGTCTTCAGTCAGGGCGCTCGAGCACACCAGCAGCTGGCAGCTCAGGGTACTCATGACGGCAGCCAGAATGGCCGACAGCAGTACACCGGCGATCCATGGGTTGAACAGGATCTTGGCCAGCTCAATGAACACACGCTCGTGGTTCTCGGTGACCGGACCGGCGAGGTCAGGATGCGCCGAGAAGTAGGCGATACCGAAGAAGCCAACGGCACAGGTACCGGCCAGGCACAGGATCATCCAGGTCATGGAGATGCGGCGGGCATTGGCGATGGACTTGACCGAGTCGGCTGCCATGAAGCGCGCCAGGATGTGCGGCTGACCGAAGTAGCCCAGGCCCCAGCCCATCAGCGAGATGATGCCGATGAAGGTTGCACCCTTGAACATGTCGAAGTTGCCAGCACCCTGGGCTTCAATGGCCAGGAAGGTGGTATCGACACCGCCGGTAGCGATCAGCACGATCACCGGGGTCAGGATCAGGGCGAAGATCATCAGGGTCGCCTGGACGGTATCGGTCCAGCTCACCGCCAGGAAGCCACCGACGAAGGTGTAGGCGATGGTTGCGGCAGCACCGGCCCACAGCGCGGTTTCATAGGACATGCCGAAGGTGCTCTCGAACAGACGAGCGCCAGCAACGATGCCGGAAGCGCAGTAGATGGTGAAGAACACCAGGATAACGATCGCAGAGATGATCCGCAGCAGGCCGCTGTTGTCTTCGAAACGGCTGGCGAAATAATCCGGCAGGGTCAGCGCATCACCGTTGTGCTCGGTCTGCACGCGCAGACGACCAGCAACGAACAACCAGTTCAGGTAGGCGCCGACGGTCAGGCCGATGGCAATCCAGGCCTCCGACAGACCCGACATATAGATGGCGCCCGGCAGGCCCATCAGCAACCAGCCACTCATGTCCGAGGCGCCAGCTGAAAGCGCGGTCACCACACTACCGAGGCTGCGGCCACCGAGAATGTAGTCGGAGAGGTTATTGGTGGAGCGATAGGCCATGAAGCCGATCATCACCATTGCTGCGATGTAGATCACAAAAGTGATCGTGATTGGATTGCTAAAACTCATTGTTGCGCCCTGGCGTTTGTTTTTATGTAGTGACAGCCTGCAGAGAGGTTGCACCCAGGCCGCGAATCCTATGCAACAACGCAAAGTAGGTGCAACCAGTTTTTGCAAACAAGTTGCACCTCGTCGGTTTTTTTGCGTAACAGCGGCTTTTTGCTCCCTTTCGGAGCAAGAAGCCGTGTTTACAGAAGAAAATGCACCATAAACAGCCATTTTGACTGTGGGGTTTTACCCACCGGACGAGCTGCACTTTTTTCCTACACATTTTGGGTTGCACTAGGTTGCACCCGAAATCGCGCACAGCTAATCTTGGCGCCAGCTTAAGCCACAGCCCTGTGGCAATAATGAGGATAAGAAATGGCGACGACCACCCTTGGGGTCAAACTTGACGACCCAACCCGTGAGCGACTCAAAGCAGCTGCGCAGTCCATTGACCGCACACCGCACTGGTTGATCAAGCAAGCGATCTTCAATTATCTGGAGAAGCTCGAGGGTGGTGCCACCCTGACCGAACTCAACGGTCAGTCCGTCATCAATGGCGATGAAGCCGGTGAAGTACTGGGCGACCACAGCCACCAGTGCTTCCTCGAATTCGCCGAAAGCATCCTGCCGCAATCGGTCCTGCGTTCGGCGATCACTGCCGCCTACCGCCGCCCTGAGCCGGAAGTCGTGCCCATGCTGCTGGAGCAGGCGCGCCTGCCAGCCGCCATGGCCGAAGCCACCAACAAGCTGGCCGCCGGTATCGCTGAAAAACTGCGTAACCAGAAGAGCGCTGGCGGCCGCGCCGGCATCGTCCAGGGTCTGCTGCAAGAGTTCTCCCTGTCGTCGCAGGAAGGCGTGGCGCTGATGTGCCTGGCCGAAGCCCTGCTGCGTATTCCGGACAAAGGCACCCGCGATGCCCTGATCCGCGACAAGATCAGCACCGGTAACTGGCAGCCGCACCTGGGCAACAGCCCGTCGCTGTTCGTCAACGCCGCGACCTGGGGCCTGCTGCTGACCGGCAAGCTGGTCTCGACTCACAACGAATCCGGCCTGACCTCTTCGCTCAGCCGCATCATCGGCAAGAGCGGCGAGCCGATGATCCGCAAGGGCGTCGACATGGCCATGCGCCTGATGGGCGAGCAGTTCGTCACCGGCGAAACCATCGCCGAAGCCCTGGCCAACGCCAGCAAATTCGAAGCCAAAGGCTTCCGCTATTCCTACGACATGCTCGGCGAAGCCGCACTGACCGAGCACGATGCGCAGAAATACCTGGCCTCCTACGAGCAGGCGATCCACTCGATCGGCAAAGCCTCCCACGGCCGTGGCATCTATGAAGGCCCGGGCATCTCGATCAAACTCTCGGCCTTACACCCACGCTACAGCCGCGCCCAGTACGAGCGCGTGATGGACGAGCTGTACCCGCGCCTGCTGTCGCTGACCCTGCTGGCCAAGCAATACGATATCGGCCTGAACATCGACGCCGAGGAAGCCGACCGCCTGGAGCTGTCGCTGGACCTGCTCGAGCGCCTGTGCTTCGAACCGCAGCTGACCGGCTGGAACGGTATCGGCTTCGTGATTCAGGCCTACCAGAAGCGTTGCCCGTATGTGATCGACTACGTCATCGACCTGGCCCGCCGCAGCCGTCATCGCCTGATGATCCGCCTGGTGAAAGGCGCCTACTGGGACAGCGAAATCAAGCGCGCCCAGGTTGAAGGCCTGGAAGGCTACCCGGTCTACACCCGCAAGGTGTACACCGACGTGTCCTACATCGCTTGCGCACGCAAGCTGCTGTCGGTACCGGAAGTCATCTACCCGCAGTTCGCCACGCACAACGCCCACACCCTGTCGGCTATCTACCATATCGCCGGGCAGAACTACTACCCAGGCCAGTACGAGTTCCAGTGCCTGCACGGCATGGGCGAGCCACTGTACGAGCAGGTTGTCGGCAAGGTTGCCGATGGCAAGCTGAACCGTCCGTGCCGTGTGTACGCGCCGGTCGGCACCCACGAAACCCTACTGGCCTACCTGGTTCGCCGCCTGCTGGAAAATGGCGCCAACACCTCGTTCGTCAACCGCATTGCCGACCAGTCGATCTCGATCCAGGAACTGGTTGCCGACCCGGTCGCCACCATCGAGCAAATGGCCACCCAGGAAGGCAACTTCGGCCTGCCGCATCCGCGTATTCCATTGCCGCGTGACCTGTACGGCGCCGAGCGGGCCAACTCCGCCGGTATCGACATGGCCAACGAACATCGCCTGGCGTCACTGTCCTGCGCCCTGCTGGCCACTGCCCACAACGACTGGAAAGCCGCACCGATGCTCGGCTGCGCCGCCAGCAATGAAGTCGCCGCTGCGGTCCTGAACCCGTCCGATCACCGTGATGTGGTCGGTCATGTACAGGAAGCCACGGTTACCGACGTCGACAACGCCATCCAGTGCGCCCTCAAGGCCGCGCCGATCTGGCAGGCCACGCCGCCAGCCGAACGTGCCGCGATCCTCGAGCGCGCCGCCGACCTGATGGAAGCCGAGATCCAGCCGCTGATGGGCCTGCTCGCCCGTGAAGCCGGCAAGACCTTCGCCAACGCCATCGCCGAAGTCCGTGAAGCCGTCGACTTCCTGCGCTACTACGCCGTGCAGGCCCGTAACGATTTCAGCAACGATGCCCACCGCCCACTGGGCCCGGTGGTCTGCATCAGCCCGTGGAACTTCCCGCTGGCGATCTTCAGCGGCCAGGTCGCTGCAGCCCTGGCAGCCGGTAACCCGGTACTGGCCAAGCCTGCCGAACAAACCCCGCTGGTCGCCGCTCAGGCCGTGCGCCTGCTGCTCGAAGCCGGTATCCCTGAAGGCGTGGTGCAGTTGCTGCCAGGCCGTGGCGAAACCGTCGGTGCGCGCCTGGTCGGTGACGACCGGGTCAAAGGTGTGATGTTTACCGGTTCCACCGAAGTCGCTCGCCTGCTGCAACGCAACATCGCCGGCCGCCTGGATGCCCAGGGCCGTCCGATTCCGTTGATCGCCGAAACCGGTGGCCAGAACGCGATGATCGTTGACTCCTCGGCACTCACCGAACAAGTCGTTATCGACGTCGTCTCCTCGGCCTTCGACAGCGCCGGCCAGCGTTGCTCGGCACTGCGCGTACTGTGTCTGCAGGAAGATTCGGCCGACCGCGTGATCGAAATGCTCAAGGGTGCCATGGCCGAAAGCCGCCTGGGCAACCCGGAGCGCCTGAACGTGGATATCGGCCCGGTCATCGACGCTGAAGCCAAGGCCGGTATCGAGAAACACATCCAGGGCATGCGCGACAAAGGTCGCTCGGTGTACCAGGTTGCAATCGCCGACGGCGAAGAGATCAAGCGCGGCACCTTCGTCATGCCAACCCTGATCGAGCTGGAAAGCTTCGACGAGCTGCAGCGCGAGATCTTCGGCCCGGTACTGCACGTGGTGCGCTACAACCGCAAGAACCTCGACCAGCTGATCGAGCAGATCAATGCCTCCGGTTACGGCCTGACCCTGGGTGTTCACACCCGGATCGACGAAACCATCGCCAAGGTCATCGACAACGTCAACGCCGGTAACGTCTACGTTAACCGCAACATCGTCGGTGCTGTCGTCGGCGTCCAGCCGTTCGGTGGTGAAGGCCTGTCGGGCACCGGTCCGAAAGCCGGTGGTCCGCTGTACCTGTACCGCCTGCTGTCGACCCGCCCGGCCGATGCGATCGAGAAATCGTTCCAGCGTACCGACGGCGCCAACACGCCTGATATGCGCATGCGCGATGAACTGAGCAAGCCACTGCAAGCGCTCAAAGCCTGGGCTGCAAGCAATCAGCTGAACGAGCTGGGCAGCCTCTGCGAGCAGTTCGCCCAGCAATCGCAAAGCGGTATCAGCCGCCTGCTGGCCGGCCCGACCGGTGAGCGCAACAGCTACACCATCCTGCCGCGCGAGCACGTGCTGTGCCTGGCAGAGGTCGAGGCTGACCTGCTGACTCAACTGGCTGCAGTTCTGGCTGTGGGCAGCTCGGCGGTATGGCCGGAAGGCGAACTGACCAAGACCCTGCGCAACCGTCTGCCGAAGGAAGTTCAGGCACGCATCACGCTGGTCGGTGACTGGACCAAGGACGAGGTGGTGTTCGATGCCGTTCTGCACCACGGTCATTCCGACCAGTTGCGCGCAGTCTGCGAGCAAGTGGCCAAACGTGCCGGTGCTATCGTCGGTGTTCACGGTCTGTCGTCGGGTGAAACCTCGATTGCCCTGGAGCGCCTGGTGATCGAGCGCGCGCTGAGCGTGAACACTGCTGCTGCGGGTGGTAATGCGAGCCTGATGACTATCGGCTGATAGTCATCACTTAATCGCGGGGCAAGCCCGCTCCCACCCGGTTTGTGATAAAGCCGGTGGGAGCGGGCTTGCCCCGCGATGCTTTCAGGCTGCGGTTTCTTCCGAAGCTGGTTCTACCCTCCTATCACCCACATCTATTTCACTGTGCAGTGACTGCCCCCCTGCCTAGACTCGGCGCATCCCCAGACAGGAATGCCGTCATGTCCGAGACCCTGCTCAGCGCCCGCAACCTGGCCTTCGAACTTTACGAAGTGCTCGACGCCGAGGCCCTCACCCAGCGCCCACGCTTTGCCGAACACAGCCGTGAAACCTTCGATGCCGCACTGAACACGGCGCGGACCATCGCCGAGAAATATTTCGCGCCGCACAACCGCAAGGCGGATGAACATGAACCTCGCTTTGAAAATGGCGAAGCGCTGCTGATCCCCGAGGTCAAGCCCGCCGTCGATGCCTTCCTTGAAGCCGGTTTCCTCAATGCCACACGCGACTTTGAAGTCGGCGGCATGCAGTTGCCGACCCTGCTCTCGCAAGCCTGTTTCGCTCACTTCCAGGCGGCCAACGCCGGCACCACGGCCTACCCGTTCCTGACCATGGGTGCGGCCAACCTGATCGAAAGCTTTGGCAGCGATGAGCAGAAACGCCTGTTCCTGCAACCGATGATCGAAGGGCGTTTCTTCGGCACCATGGCCCTGACCGAGCCCCATGCCGGTTCATCCCTGGCCGATATCCGCACCCGCGCTGAACCGGCCAGCGATGGCAGTTACCGGCTGCGCGGCAACAAGATCTTTATCTCTGGCGGCGACCACCCCCTGTCGGAGAATATCGTGCACATGGTGCTGGCCAAGCTTCCGGACGCACCGCCCGGGGTGAAAGGCATCTCGCTGTTTATCGTGCCCAAGTTTCTGGTCAACGCCGATGGCAGCCTGGGCCCACGCAACGACGTGCTGCTGGCCGGGCTGTTCCACAAAATGGGTTGGCGCGGCACCACCTCGACGGCGCTCAACTTTGGCGACAACGGCGAGTGTGTCGGCTACCTGGTCGGCAAGCCGCACCAAGGGCTGGCCTGCATGTTCCAGATGATGAACGAAGCGCGCATCGGCGTCGGCATGGGCGCGGTGATGCTCGGTTACGCGGGTTACCTGTACTCGCTTGAGTACGCGCGCCAGCGGCCGCAAGGACGCCTGATCGATAACAAGGACCCGGCTACAGCGGCCGTGCCGATCGTCAGTCATACCGATGTGAAGCGTATGCTGCTGACCCAGAAGGCCTATGTCGAAGGGGCCTTCGACCTCGGCCTGTACGCCGCACGGCTGTTCGATGAAACCCAGAGCGGCGAAACCGAGGTGCAGCGTCAGCAGGCACACGAGTTGCTCGACCTGCTGACCCCGATCGTCAAATCCTGGCCTTCGGAGTTCTGCCTCAAGGCCAATGAACTGGCGATCCAGATCCTCGGCGGTCATGGTTATACCCGCGAATACCCGGTCGAACAGTATTACCGCGACAACCGCCTGAACCCGATTCACGAAGGCACCCATGGCATCCAGTCGCTCGACCTGCTCGGCCGCAAGCTGGCGCAGAACGGCGGCGCCGGACTCAAGCAGCTGGTGCGTTTGATAACCGGAACCTGCGCGCAGGCACGCGAATTTGCCAGCCTGGATCACCTGCGCACGCCTCTGGAGCAACTGCAGATTCGCCTGCAGAGCGTGACGCTGGGCCTGCTCGGCGACCTGGCTCAAGGTCAGGTCAACAGCGCCCTGGCCAACTCTGCGTTGTACCTCAAAGCCTTTGGTCATTGTGTAATCGGCTGGCGCTGGCTGGAGCAAGCGATCCGTGCTGAACAAGGTTTGGCTCAAGGTAATCCGGCCGACCACGACTTCTATCAGGGCAAATTACAGGCTGCGCGTTATTTCCTGACCTGGGAAGTGCCGGGCTGCCATAATGAGCTGGCATTGCTCGAGGCCCGCGACGACACCTGCCTGAGCATGCGCGACGAGTGGTTCTGAGGGGGAACCACCGTACACACGGAGGTTTCTTGCATGTTCGAGATGACTGCATTGCTGCGCCAGCGCTTTGCCGCCCTGCGCAGCGGTGCCGAGTTTTTTTCCCTGCGCTATGTGCAGCAGTCCCAGCAGCAACTGTCAGTACGCAAGAACGTTGCCGAGCCGCCGTTCTTCTTCCGCGATGAAGGGGCCATGCTGACGGTCCGGCTCAAGGGTGTGGAAGCCTACGCCGCCACTGCCGACCTGTCCCAGCCCGGCCTGCAGCGCGCCCTGGAGCAGGCCGAGCGACTCGCCGCGCAGATCGGCGCACGTGCCCTGCTTGACCTCAGCGAGCAGCCAGTCGCCACAGAGCGCACTGACTACCGCTCACCAAACCTCGAACAGCCCTTGCCATCCCTGGCCGACTTCTATGACTTGCTCGCCCGTGAGTCGAACAGCGTGCCCGTCGACAGCCGTCTGGTGAACTGGCAGGCCAGCCTTGGCATCAGCAACGTCGAACAGATCTACCTGAACACCGCCGGTGCCGAACTGCGCCAGGCCCAGCGCTTTATCTATCCAGGCTTCGCAGTCACCGCCTTCGATGGTCAAGACAGCCAGAGCCGAACCCTGGGCCGGGAGAACTTCGGCCAGCAGGGCGGCCTGGATGTCATCGAGCGCTGCGGGCTGGTTGGCGCTGGCACCAAGGTCGCCGACCAGGCCCTGCAATTGCTGCTTGCGCCCAATACCCCGAGCGGTGCGCGCGACCTGCTGCTGATGCCCGACCAGATGATGCTGCAGATCCACGAATCCATCGGCCACCCGCTGGAAATGGACCGCATCCTCGGTGATGAGCGCAACTACGCCGGTACCAGCTTCGTCAAAGCCAGCGACTTCGGCACCCTGCAGTACGGCTCGAAACTGCTCAATGTGACCTTCGATCCGACCATCGGCGAAGAACTGGCCAGCTACAGCCATGACGATGACGGCACCGCGGCCAGCAAACAGTTCCTGATCCGCGACGGCTTGCTCCTGCGTCCATTGGGCGGTGCCCTGTCGCAGTTCCGTTCGGGCCTGGACGGCGTCGCCAACAGCCGCGCCTGTGGCTGGAACCGCGCACCGATCGATCGCATGGCCAACCTCAATATCGAGCCAGGCGACCAAAGCCTTGAGCAACTGATCGGCAATATCGAACACGGCATCCTGATGCGCACCAATCGCTCCTGGTCCATCGATGACGCGCGCAACAAGTTCCAGTTCGGCTGCGAGTGGGGCCAGTTGATCGAAAACGGCGAGCTCAAGGGCGTGGTCAAGAACCCCAACTACCGAGGTATTTCCGCGCAATTCTGGGGCAACCTCAGCGCCGTGGGCGACGCCAGCACCTTGCAGGTACTTGGCACACCAAACTGCGGCAAGGGCGAGCCGAACCAGGTGGTGCGGGTCGGGCATGCCTCGCCTGCCTGCGTATTCAGCCAGATCGACGTATTCGGAGGAGACGCCTGATGGCTGCCACCCCACTGCACAGTTTTCAGAGCCTGGTCGCCAGCCTGCAAGAACAGGTTCGCGCCCCCGAACACTTCACCCTCAGCTACAGCGCCGAACACTCGCAGTTCATTCGCTTCAACCATGCCAAAGTGCGCCAGGCCGGTGAGGTCCAGCAGGCCAGTTGCGTCCTCAAGCTGGTCAAGGATGGCCGCCAGGCTGAGCTGCAATTCACCCTCGGCAATGATGCGGACGTCGATCAGCAACGCCTGGCCGAGGCAATCGAGCAACTGCGTCAGACCTTGCCTTTGCTTGAAGCCGACCCTTACCTGCAACTCAACGACAGCGCCTGGCAAAGCCATAGCGTGCAGGATCAGCCGCTGCCTGAGATAGAACAGGTATTGGCGCAGATCGAACTGGGCGCGAGCGAGCTGGACCTGGTTGGCATCTACGCCGCAGGGCCGATCTGCCGAGGCTTTGCCAGTTCGTTCGGCGCGTTTGGCTGGCACCAGGCGAGCAGCTTCAACTTCGACTGGAGCCTGTTCCACCGCAATGGCCAGGCGGTCAAGGCCAACTATGCCGGGCAGCAGTGGGACAGCGACGCCTTTGCCCTGCGCTTGCGCCAGGCACGCGAACAGCTGGAATACCTCGGCCGCCCGCTCAAGACCCTGCCCCCCGGTGAGTACCGCGCCTACCTGGCACCCGCGGCAATCGATGAAATCATGGGCATGCTCTGCTGGGGCGGGTTTTCCGCGCAGTCGCTGGCGACCAAGAACAGTCCGTTGCAACGCCTGTACGCCGGTGATGCGCGCCTGAATCCGCTGGTCAGCATTGCCGAGCAGGTCAGCGGCTCGCTCAGCCCGGCCTTCTCCGATGAAGGCACGCCACGCAGCGACCTGCGCCTGATCGAGCAAGGCCAGGGTCTGGACCGACTGATCTGCGCCCGCAGTGCCGCCGAGTTCGAACTGGCGGCCAACGGCGCCGACGGGCATGAGTCGCCCTGTGCGCTGAGCCTGGCTGCTGGTGACCTGGAGCAAGGCGACATCCTTGCCCGCCTGGGCACTGGCCTGTACATCAGCAACCTGTGGTACCTGAACTTCTCCGACCTGCCAGCAGCGCGCATGACCGGCCTGACCCGCTTCGCCACCTTCTGGGTCGAGGACGGGCAGATTCAGGCACCGGTCAGCACCATGCGTTTTGATGACAGCGTCTACAGTTTGTTGGGTTCACAGCTGGAAGCGCTGACCGCAGAGCGCGAGCTGATTCTCTCGACCAGCACCTACGGACAGCGGCAGACCAGTTCGAGCCATTTGCCGGGGGCTTTGGTTAAACGCCTGACGTTGACATTGTGATTAGCCTATCGCGGGGCAAGCCCGCTCCCACCGGGACACGGTAGGAGCGGGCTCGCCTCGCGATATGGACCTGAAGGGAAGCCCATGCCCAACCGCGCCCCGCTGGACCCTGTCACCGCACGCTGGATCCCCTGGGTCGTGGCGATTGCCTTCTTCATGCAGTCGCTGGACGGCACCATCCTCAACACCGCCCTGCCGGCCATGGCCCGGGACCTGGCCGAAGACCCGTTGCGCATGCAGTCGGTGATCATCGCCTACATGCTCACCGTGGCCTTGCTGATCCCAGCCTCGGGCTGGATTGCCGACCGCTTCGGCACCAAGCGGATCTTCTTCGGCGCCATTTTGCTATTCAGCTTCGGCTCACTGCTCTGCGCCTTGGCCGAAAGCCTGAGCATGCTGGTGGCGGCACGGGTGGTCCAGGGGTTGGGCGGCGCCTTGATGCTGCCGGTCGGGCGGCTAGTGGTGCTGCGCGCCTACCCGCGCTCGGAGCTGGTGCGGATCATGAGTTTCATCACCATTCCCGGTCTGCTCGGCCCTTTGCTGGGCCCGACCATGGGCGGCTGGCTGGTGGAAATTCTCAGCTGGCACTGGATCTTCCTCCTCAACCTGCCGGTCGGTGCGGTCGGCTGTTACGCCGTATGGCGCTTCATCCCCGACCTGCGCGGCAGTGAGCGCACGCCTTTCGATGGCGTCGGCTTTGTGCTGTTCGGTGCGGCCATGGTACTGATCACCATTGCCATGGAAGGCCTCGGCGAACTGCACCTGCCACACCTGCGGGTAATGTTGCTGCTGTTCGCCGGCATGGCCTGTCTGGCCGCGTACTGGTTGCGGGCGGGCAGCGTTGAAGATCCGCTGTTCTCACCCAAGCTGTTTCGCACCCGGACCTTTTCCGTCGGCATCCTCGGCAACCTGTTCGCCCGCCTGGGCAGCGGCGCCCTACCTTTCCTGGTGCCGTTGTTGCTGCAGGTGGCCCTGGGTTACTCGCCGGCACAGGCCGGGATGAGCATGATTCCTCTGGCGGCGGCAGCGATGCTGGCCAAATCTATCGCCCGCCCCCTGATCGAGCGCTTCGGCTACCGCACCATCCTCACCGGCAACACCCTGCTGCTCGGTTTGCTGCTGGCCAGCCTGGGCCTGGTCGACGAACAAACACCCTACGCCCTGCTGCTGTTCCAGCTGGGCCTGCTCGGCGCGGTCAACTCCATGCAGTTCACGGCGATGAACACCGTCACCCTGATCGACCTCGACGACGCCAGCGCCAGCAGCGGCAACAGCCTGCTGTCGGTGGTCGCGCAACTGTCCCTGAGTCTTGGCGTGGCCTGTGCCGGCGCACTGCTCGGCGGCTTTACCGCCTCGGGCAGTGCCGAAGGCGTCGAGAGTACCCTGGGTGCGTTCCAGCTGACCTTCCTGACCATCGGCTTGATGGCCATGCTGGCCGCCGCCATCTTCATGCAACTGTCGAGGACGGACGGAAGGCGTGCCCCTCGTCCGGAACCGGAGATCGAGCCTTAGGGCTAATGGCCTCGAGGCTGGTACACTGCGCGACATTTTGTTTTGCAGGCCCGCCTCGTGACCACCATTGCCACCGCCTTCGCCACCTTGCCGCTGTCCGCCGCCATGCTGGCCAACCTGGAAGCCCTCGGCTACGCCCAGATGACTCCGATCCAGGCCCAGAGCCTGCCGGTCATTCTCAAGGGCATGGACCTGATTGCTCAGGCCAAGACCGGTAGTGGCAAGACCGCCGCGTTCGGCATTGGCCTGCTCAACCCGATCAACCCGCGTTACTTCGGTTGCCAGGCCCTGGTCCTGTGCCCGACCCGCGAGTTGGCCGACCAGGTGGCCAAAGAGCTGCGCCGCCTGGCCCGCGCGGAAGACAACATCAAGATCCTGACCCTGTGCGGCGGCGTGTCCCTGGGCCCGCAGATTGCCTCGCTGGAGCATGGCGCACATATCATCGTTGGCACCCCGGGCCGTATTCAGCAGCACCTGAGCAAAGGCACCCTGGTGCTCGACGGCCTAAACACACTGATTCTCGACGAAGCCGACCGCATGCTCGACATGGGCTTCTACGACGCCATCGCCGACATCATCGGGCAAACCCCGAAGCGCCGTCAGACCCTGCTGTTCTCGGCGACCTACCCGTCGGGCATCAAGCAGCTGGCATCGACTTTCATGCGCGACCCGCAGACGGTCAAGGTCGAAACCCTGCACGCCGACAGCCAGATCGAACAGCACTTCTACGAAATCACTCCAGAGCAGCGCATGGAGGCGGTCACCAAAGTGCTCGGCCACTTCCGCCCGCAATCCTGCGTAGCGTTCTGCTTCACCAAGCAGCAATGCCAGGAGCTGGTCGAGCACCTGCAGGCCAAGGGCATTTCCGCGCAAGCGCTGCATGGCGACCTTGAGCAGCGCGACCGTGACCAGGTCCTGACCCTGTTCGCCAACCGCAGCCTGTCGGTACTGGTGGCGACTGACGTCGCCGCCCGCGGCCTGGATATCGATGCCCTGGACATGGTCATCAACGTCGAACTGGCTCGCGATGCCGAAATTCATGTGCACCGTGTTGGCCGTACCGGTCGTGCCGGTGAGAAAGGCCTGGCCATCAGCCTGGTCGCGCCGGCCGAAGGTCACCGTGCCCAAGCTATCGAAGACATTCAGAAGGCAGCGCTGCGCTGGGAGCAACTGGACAACCTCAAGGCCCAGAACGGTGCCCCGCTGCTGCCGACCATGAGCACCCTGTGCATTGCCGCTGGCCGCAAGGACAAACTGCGTCCGGGCGACATCCTCGGCGCTTTGACCGGCGACGCCGGGTTGCCCGGCACCCAGGTGGGCAAGATCGCCATTTTCGACTTCCAGGCCTTTGTTGCCGTAGAGCGGGCGGTGGCCAAACAGGCGCTGCAGCGCCTCAACAACGGCAAGATCAAGGGCCGCTCGTTGCGGGTGCGCATCGTCTGAGCTGTTTGTTGAATTTACTGGCCTGATCGCGGGGGGAGAACCCCCCCCTCCCACCCGGGGGGGGGGTTGTCCCGCAACGCACTTCCCC
>NZ_JBMOWO010000081.1:0-5425 GCF_049310525.1 Pseudomonas sp. GZD-222 | reverse complement strand
TCGTCTGAGCTGTTTGTTGAATTTACTGGCCTGATCGCGGGGCAAGCCCGCTCCCACCGACTGTGGGAGCGGGCTTGCCCCGCGATAGTCTCACCACCGTTGCAGGGGATTTTGCAGTGCGTTCCACCGAAGTAATCATCATTGGCGCAGGCGCCGCCGGCCTGATGTGTGCCCTGACTGCCGCCGGTCGCGGCCGTCAAGTGCTGCTGCTCGACCACGCCAACAAACCGGGCAAGAAGATCCTGATGTCCGGTGGTGGCCGCTGCAACTTCACCAACATGTACACCGAACCCTCGAACTTCCTCTCACAGAACCCGCACTTCTGCAAGTCGGCCCTGGCCCGCTACACCCAGTGGGACTTCATCGAGATGGTCAGCAAACACGCTGTGCCTTATCACGAGAAGAAACTCGGCCAGCTGTTCTGCGATAACAAATCCAGCGACATCCTCGACATGCTCCTGCGCGAGTGCGATAGCGCTGGCGCCGAGCTGCGCATGGATACCCGCATCGACCAGATCGAGAAGGTCGACGGCGGTTACCTGCTGGAAACCAGCGCCGGACAATTCCACTGCCAGTCGCTGGTGATCGCCACCGGCGGTCTGTCGATCCCGACCCTGGGCGCCACCGGCTTCGGCTATCAGGTTGCCCGCCAATTCGGCCACAGCCTGCTGCCGACGCGCGCAGCACTGGTGCCGTTCACCATTACCGAACCGGTACTCAAGGGCATCTGCACCGAGCTGTCAGGCAGTTCCGTGGACTGTATCGCCAGCTGCAACGGCAGCAGTTTCCGCGAGAACCTGCTGTTCACCCACCGCGGCCTGAGCGGTCCGGCGATCCTGCAGATCTCGTCGTTCTGGGAAGCCGGTGACACGGTTGAAATCAATCTGCTGCCAGACCACGACGCCCTGACTTGGCTGCAGCAGCAACAGGCCGAGCGCCCCAACAGCGAACTGAAAACCCTGCTCGGCGAGGTTTTCACCAAGAAGATGGCCAACCTGCTCAGCGAGCACTGGTTCGTCTCCAAACCGATGAAGCAGTACACCCCGGCGGAGCTGCTCCAGGTGAGCGAAAAGCTCGGCGCCTGGCAGGTGGTTCCAGCCGGTACCGAAGGCTATCGCACCGCCGAAGTGACCCTCGGTGGCGTCGATACCCGAGAGGTGTCCTCCAAGACCATGGAGTCACTGAAAAGCCCGGGGCTGTACTTCATCGGCGAAGTACTCGACGTCAGCGGCCACCTCGGCGGTTTCAACTTCCAGTGGGCCTGGGCATCGGCGTACGCGGCCGCGCAGTTCGTCTAACCTTCGCGGTAGAATCAGCGCATCAAGGAACAAATTTTGCTGGTCAGAAGCATCCGTAATACGGTTGCCATCTGACTGGCTCAATTTCGATCATCGCCCAAGGCCTGCCTACCCGACATGTCATCCTCCTCGTTCAGCCAATCGTTGCGCCGCCTCTGGGCGCTGGACAAGTTCAGCTATGCCATCCGCGTTCTCATTGCCCTGACCGGCAGCATGTTGCTGTGCTGGTATCAGGACGAGATGAGCCTGCTGATTCCGCTGTTCCTGGGCATCATCGCCAGCGCCCTGGCCGAGACCGATGACAGCTGGCAAGGGCGTCTCAATGCCCTGGCCGTTACCCTGGTGTGTTTTACCGTTGCCGCGCTGTCGGTGGAGTTGCTGTTCCCCTACCCGCTGATCTTTGTCTGCGCTCTGGCCCTGGCGAGCTTTGCCCTGACCATGCTGGGCGCCTTGGGCGAGCGCTATGGCGCCATCGCCTCGGCCACGCTGATTCTCTCGGTCTACACCATGATTGGCGTGGACCAGCGCGGCGGTGAAGTCAGCGACTTCTGGCACGAACCGCTGCTGCTGGTGGCCGGTGCTGCCTGGTACGGCCTGCTCTCGGTATTATGGCAGGCGTTGTTTTCCAACCAGCCGGTGCAGCAAAGTCTGGCGCGCCTGTTCCGCGAGCTGGGACGCTATCTGAAACTAAAGGCAACGCTGTTCGAGCCAATCCGTCAGCTGGATGTGGAGGCCCGTCGCCTGGAACTGGCCCAGCAAAATGGCCGCGTGGTCGCCGCGCTCAATGCGGCCAAGGAAATCATCCTGCACCGCGTTGGTAACGGTCGGCCCGGCTCCAAGGTCAGCCGCTACCTGAAGCTGTACTTTCTCGCCCAGGACATCCACGAGCGCGCCAGCTCTTCGCACTACCCCTACAACGCCCTGACCGAAGCGTTCTTCCACAGCGACGTGCTGTTCCGCTGCCAGCGCCTGCTACGTCAGCAAGGCGTGGCCTGCCAGCAACTGTCCGAATCGATCCAGCTGCGCCAACCGTTCATCTACGACAGCGGTTTTGCCCAGGCCCTGGAAGACCTGAATGCCTCGCTGGAGCACCTGCGCATCCAGAGCAACCCGGCCTGGCGCGGCCTGCTGCGCTCGTTGCGCGCACTGGCCGCCAACCTGGCAACCCTCGACCGCCTGCTCAGCGATGCCAGCAACCCCGACACCCTGGCCGATGCCAGCGATAGCAGCCTGCTCGACCGCTCGCCGCATAACCTGGCCGATGTCTGGAACCGTCTGCGCCAGCAGATGACGCCCACCTCGCTGTTGTTCCGCCACGCCCTGCGCCTGCCCCTGGCACTGTCGATCGGCTACGGCATGGTCCACCTGATCCACCCGACCCAGGGCTACTGGATCATCCTCACCACCCTGTTCGTCTGCCAGCCCAACTACGGTGCAACGCGGCGCAAGCTGGTGCAGCGGATCATCGGTACCGGCATCGGCTTGACGGTGGGCTGGGCGCTGTTCGATCTGTTTCCGAGCCCGATCATCCAGTCACTGTTTGCCGTCGCCGCCGGGGTGGTGTTCTTCGTCAACCGCACAACCCGCTACACCCTGGCCACAGCGGCGATCACACTGATGGTGCTGTTCTGCTTCAACCAGGTCGGCGATGGCTACGGGCTGTTCCTGCCACGCCTGTTCGATACCCTGGTCGGTAGTCTGATCGCCATTCTTGCGGTGTTCCTGTTCCTCCCCGACTGGCAGGGCCGACGCCTGAACAAAGTGCTGGCTAACACCCTGAGCTGCAACAGCACCTACCTGCGCCAGATCATGCAGCAGTACGCCCAAGGCAAGCGCGACGACCTGGCCTACCGCCTGGCCCGGCGCAACGCCCATAACGCCGACGCGGCGCTGTCGACCACCCTGGCCAACATGCTCATGGAGCCTGGGCATTTTCGTAAGGAGGCAGATGTCGGCTTCCGCTTCCTGGTGCTGTCGCACACCCTGCTCAGTTACCTGTCAGGCCTGGGCGCACACCGTGAAACCACCCTGCCTGCGGATGTCCACGAGCAGTTGATTGACGGCGCCGGTGCCAGCCTGGCCAACAGCCTGGATGAGATTGCCGAAGGCCTGGCTAGCAAGCTGCCCGTGGCGATCCACAGCGATGCCGAAGAAGCCCTGGCCAATGCGCTTGAGCAGATGCCCGAAGAGCTCGAAGAGAACCAAAGGCTGGTACAGACCCAGCTGGCGCTGATCTGTCGTCAGCTGGGCCCGCTGCGCACCCTGGCAGCCCACCTGATCAAGGATGCGCCGGCCTGATCAGAAGCCGAAGTGCTTGAGCAACCGCTCATAACTGCCATCAGCCTTCATCTCGCTGATGGCCCGGTCGAAGCCGGCAACGATCTGCTGATGCTGGGGGTTCTTAAGACTCACCAGGATATGCAGGGTGTTTTCGCCAAGCGGTTTGTCGACAAACTCGATGCTGTTACGCACCGAACTAGACTCGCGCTGCAGGAAGTATCGAGCGACATACTCGTCCTCAAGGGTCAGCCCCACCCTGCCGGCTGCCAGCATGCGTACCGCCACCGAAAAATTGCGTACCGGTATCTTCTGCAAGCGCACATCTGCGTCGAATGCAGGGGAATAGGCATAGTCCCTGACAACCGCAATGGGATAGGGGGTCAGATCACTCAGGGTCTTGAACCTGAGCGGATCGCTCTTGCGTTTGAGCAGGCGGATGCGATTGGTAATGTAGCTGCTGGAGAATGCCCCGATCCGGATGCGACTCTCGTTGAACCAGGCATTGATCAACACGTCGTAGCGCCCTTCCTCCACACCCAGCAGCGCCCGTGCCCAAGGCACCTGCTCGTATTCGCTGTCGAACCCGGCACGGCGCAGGGCGGTGGTGACGATGACCGTCGCCAGACCGCCACCGGGAATTGCGGCGTCAGTAAAGGGCGGCCAGACGTCGGCAACCAGACGCAGCTTTTCAGCCTGCGCGGTATTGAGCGCCAACAGTAATCCAAGCAAGCCCAAGACTCGAAGCAGTGCTGCCATGCCCAAAACCTTCAGTAGACGCACCATCACACGTCGTTGATATCAACTGCTTGAGAGTTAGCGCTGTAAGCACGCTTGCGCAGGTTACACAAAGATGAAGTCTCACGGCAGAGGCAATGATATCAAATTGCCTTTATTTTGAGCCGCATCACTGTCTACCCTGACTTATGCCCATTTCGCCCTCGTCCTTGCCCCTGGCATCTGCGATGATCAAGCCAATCAACTGCTTGAGAGCCACCCATGACCATCGACTGGATCTGCAAACATCACAGTGACCTTGGCAAGGAACAACTCTATGCCATTCTGCGGCTGCGCACCGAAGTCTTCGTGGTCGAGCAGCGCTGCGCCTACCAGGAAGTCGATGGCCAGGACCTGAGCGGCGATACCTTGCACCTGATGGGTTGGCAGAACGATGAGCTGCACGCCTACCTGCGCCTGCTGGATCCGGAATCTCAGGGTGGCGACGTGGTGATCGGTCGCGTGGTTACCGCGCCATCGGCACGGGATCAGGGGCTGGGCCATCAATTGATGGAAAAGGCGCTTGAACAGGCCGAGAAACACTGGCCCGGCGTGCCGGTTTACTTGTCGGCACAGGTGCACCTGCAGGACTACTACGGGCGTTATGGCTTTGTGGTGGTGGGTGAGGAATTTGTCGATGAAGGCATTGCGCATATCGGTATGCGCCGCGGCTGAATTCTGGAGCCATTACATCTTGTAGGAGCGGATTAATCCGCGATGGCCTGCGTAGCAGGCCCACCTTTCGCGGATAAATCCGCTTGTGTCTTGAGGTAGGAATAGAATCTGAGGTGAGAGCGGTGAATGGCAAGTTGCTAATCCGGGGTGCCTAGAGCACGTGTAGGAGCACAAACTGCCATTCACCGTTCCACTTTGGCGAGAGCCCGAACAGTTGGATGAGGGCCAAATCTCGAATCACAAGCGTGGGCCAAGCCAAAGTTCTCTCACTCGTTGAGTCTAAGAGGTTTTGGCCATGTCTTCCTCTGTCGGCATCGATGTTTCCAGCACTAAGTTAGCGGTTCACATCCGTCCCGAGGGTGTTAATTTCAATGTTTCCAATGACTTGAATGGCTTCA